>DAIDJG010000378.1 GCA_027451445.1 Singulisphaera sp. | reverse complement strand
CAGCGCGATCTGATTCAACACACCTCCGCACTCGACGGCGGCGGTACGGTTGCGGCCGATTCGGCCGGAAACGTGTTCGCCGTCTGGCACGGCCGCTTGGCCGACGCCCCGGCGGGCGAGGCCGGCCGTTCGCTTTGGATCACCCGCTCCAATGACGACGGTGCGACGTTCGGTCCTGAGGAGTCGGCACTCCCCCGCGCTACTGGGGCGTGCGGTTGCTGCGCCACGCGCGCCATGAGCGGACCCGATGGCGCACTGTACGTGCTGTATCGCGCAGCCACGCGAGGCGTCGAACGCGACATGATTCTTTTGACCTCGCAAGACCAGGGCCGTCATTTCGCGGACAAGTCGCTTCAGCGCTGGACGGTCAACGCCTGCCCCATGAGCAGCGCCTCGTTTGCGGTTGGACCGGGGAGCCGCGACGTCCGGGCCGCCTGGGAAACTCAAGGGCAAGTGAGCTTTGCGCGGGTCGGTCAAGATCCCGAAAAGAAGTCGCCTCAACCCGTAACCCCCGCCGGCCGGCCTGGCGACCGGAAGCACCCGGCGATCGCCACGAACGCGCAAGGCGAGACGATTCTCGTCTGGACCGAGGGAACCGGCTGGCAGAAGGGGGGCAACCTGGCTTGGCAGGTCTTCGACTCGTCCGGCAAAGCGATCGGCCAGAAAGGATTCGTCCGCAACGGGATCCCGGTCTGGGGCCTCGCTACGGTCTTGGCTCGTCCCGATGGCGGGTTCCTGGTGATTCATTAACCAGAAGGATGCGTGAGAGCCATGATCGCGCGAGTTCGGGTGACCGAAGGCGCGGATGTCGGCCGCGAGTTCGCGATCGAGGCGGGGGAAACCCTCGTCATCGGCCGAGGGCGTGACAGCGCCAGAGGGGTCATCGACACGCGCTCGGACCCTTACGCCCTGTGTGCAACGCTTTACGCCCTCTTCTGTGGCCGGCGCCCCTCCGCGGGACGGTCGCTCACTGGCACGATCTGGATGTTCCGCGAGACCGCTCCCACTCATCCGAAGAAATACCATCTCGGCGTTCCAGAGTTGCTCGAGGGAATCGTCCTGACGCTTCTCGCGAAGCGAACCGATGATCGCTACCAGAATCCTGCCGAGCTGGTTCGCGACCTGTAACGGGCGGCGAGGTTCAACGGAATCGACCTTTCTTGAAGGTTCGAAGGCAGGCCAACATCGTGGGGCTGCCAGCACACGACGATTCAATACAGCTTGCTCGTAGGATAGAACCGTCGAATCACTTCGAACCGCAGCTTGAGGAGAACCAGCAAGTTGACGAGTTTCACTTCGATGAGCCAGGAACTCAGCGCGTAGGCTTCGCGAAAGTCAGTGAGTCCGAACGTGAAGAACGCGAGCGAGTACCACAGTTCGAGGCGCGAGCGCTGGTGTCTCCACCGGCGGTAAAGGACGAGGCCAGCGAAGACGACCCAGGCGCAACCCTCGAAAAGGTTGAACGCGTGATAGGGGACCGCGACCCAAGGCGTCGCCCGCGGGTCGTACCGCCACCAGGTTTTGAAAACGAGCAGATCGAGCCAGTGCGTCATGGGTAATCACCTCGCGAAAACGCCGTCGCAACCTACAGGCTTACGAGGATGTCGCCGGTTCGTCCACCGTCTATAATGTAACCGCGCGCGATACGCCCGGCTTCGACCTCAATCGGTGCCGAGGACAGGGGAGTCCCACACACTAGCTTCGCCGTACACGCTTTCACCTTAAGCGAGCCGGATACATGGGCCGAACGAATCTCGCCGTGACACACCGTGCTACCGCCGAACTCCGAGGCGATCACGCCGCCTTGCGCTCCAGGCGGGGCGGAGTGGTGCAAGATCTCTCGTGGTCCGATTATCGCCGACGGGCCGATGATGCGGCGGCCGCATGGATCGAGTGGGGAATCAAGCCGGGCGACCGCGTCGGTTTGATCGCTGAGAACAGCGTGGATTGGCTGGTGGCGGACGTCGCCTTGCTCTCCGCGGGCGCTGCGAACGTGTCGATGCACGCGCCGTTGGCTCCGCCGCAGGTGGAGTATCAGCTTGCGCACAGCGGCGCCCGCGCTGTCATCGTCAGCGGCCAGTCGCAGGCGGATAAGGTCCTGGCACGTCTGCCGAACCTTCCGGAGCTCGAGCTTCTGGTCAGCTTCGAGCCGGTCGAGGCCGGAGACCGAATCCGCACGATCACGTGGGCTGAGCTCGAAGAGCAAGGCCGCCGCCTTGGTGCGGAGGGCCGCGAGCGAGTACTCCGACGCGAGGACGAACTGACTCGCTCGACGCTCGCGACGCTCATTTACACGAGTGGCACGACCGGCTCGCCGAAGGGCGTGATGCTGTCGCACGGGAACCTTCTCTCGAACGCGGAGGAGGTCAACGAGATGCTCCGGCTGGGCCCGGAGGAATCTTCGCTGGTCTGGCTGCCGCTCAGCCATATCTATGCGCGGACGATGGACCATTACCTTGCGTACTTGACCGGGGGATTGCTGTTCATCTCCGAGTCCCTCGACACGGTGATCGCCGACCTGGCCATTGCGCAGCCGACGGTCATGAACGCGGTCCCTCGGTTCTATGAAAAGGTCTGGGCCGCGGTGGAACGTCTCGCGCCTGACGAGCGGAAAAAACGCCTTCACAGCCTGTTCGGTCCTCGACTCCGAGAGCTCTTTTCGGGAGGGGCCCCCCTGCCCCGTCATATCGCCGAAGGGTTCCACGCATCGGGTGTCATGCTGCTCGAGGGTTATGGCTTGACCGAGAGCTCGCCCACCATCAGCTTCAACCGCGCGGAGTCGTTCAAGCTCGGGACGGTCGGCCTCGCAATCCCCGGCGTCGAGATCCGCATCGCCGACGATGGCGAAGTCCTCACCCGGGGACCGCACGTGATGCAAGGCTACTGGAAGGATCCCGAAGCGACCGCGCGCACGATCGTGGACGGCTGGCTGCACACGGGCGACCTTGGTCGGATCGACGATGATGGATTCCTCTCGATCACAGGCCGCAAGAAGGACCTCATCATTACCTCGGGAGGAAAGAACATCTCCCCGAGCGAGATCGAACAGCTCCTCACGAGCGACCCGCTCATCGACCAAGCCGTCGTGTACGGCGACGCCCGGCCGTTCCCCACGGCACTCATCGTTCCCAACGTCGACGTGCTTCAAACCGAGGGCCAATTCGGCGATGCGCTGCAAACCGACGAAGAGGGTTTCATCACCAACGCCAAAGCCCTCGCGCTTGTCCTTCAACGCGTCGAGCGTCTCATGGAGGCTGTGAGCAAGCCAGAACGCGTCAAGGCGATCGTGCTCCTGGGGCGGCCGTTCACGATCGAGGACGACGAGCTGACGCCGACGCGCAAGGTCCGCCGCGCCCGAATTATCCAGAAGCACCAGTCTCGGCTCGATGCCCTCTACACGGGGAAATCCTCTGCCTCGGAATCCTGTGAATGATGGCGACACCACAAATGCACGCCCTTCGGACCGAGGTTCGCACAACGCGCTAACTGCGGCCGTATCCGGCTGTCTCACATGGTCGGTCGACAGCCAGTTGCTGATTTGTTTGTCCCGGTTTGCTATGATTTTTCAAATCTCCCGTCTCGTGCGGCCCCTTCTCCGCCGAGCCGGTGGCGTTGATGCGCAAAGGGGTTTGACGATGCGGCCGGGTACCACGCAAGCGCTAATCGCCTGGGCTCTCGCCACGATTCTGTCGGGCGGTACGACAATCGCCTTCGGTCAGAACGACGACTGGACCAGCGGCCAGGCTGTGGTCAACCAGTTTCTCGTGGGCCAGAAGGTGGTCGCCAAGTACAAGACTCCTCTCAAGGAGAAGAACCGGATCGTTGATGAAGGACTGGCCTTCCGCATTTACACCGTGGAGCGGGCCAAGGGTAAGCAGCTTCGTCTCGTCGCCGGCTCCGTGGCGGGCTGGGTGGAGTCGGATCAGGTTGTGCTCTTTGACTACGCCGTCGAGTTCTACACCGCCGAGATTATCCGGAACCCCATCGCCACAGCACCCTACAACCATCGCGCCTTGATCTGGGTGGAGAAAAAGGAATACGACTTCGCGATCGCCGACTACGACGATTCGATCCGGCTCGACCCGAACAACGCGACGGCCTACAACAATCGGGGAACCGCATGGCGGGCCAAGAAAGAATATGATAGGGCGCTTGCCGATTTCAACGCAGCGCTCCGAATCGACCCCGCGCTTGTGTTCGCCTACTCCAACCGCGGCATCACGCGGAACTTCAAACAAGAATACGCCATGGCGATCCCCGACTTCGATTCGGCCATTCGGCTTGACCCCCGTTTCGTAAACGCCTACTTCAATCGTGGCATCGCGCATCGGCTCATGAAGCACCTCGATCAAGCCCTTGCCGATTTCAACAAGGTGATCCAGCTCGACCCCAAGTCCCCCTTCGGCTACTTGAACCGCGCCCTCGTCTGGGCGGCAAAAAAGGATTATGATAAAGCACTTGTGGATGACGACAAGGTGATTGAGCTTGCGCCCAAGCTCCCCATCGCGTATTGCAATCGCGGGATCGTCTGGCGCTCCAAGAACGACTACGGCAAGGCGCTCGCCGACTATGAGGTGGCGCTTCAACTCGATCCCAAGCTGTCCGTGGCCGAGAACAACCGTGCGTGGCTTTGGTCGACATGCCCCGACCCTGCGTTCCGCGACGGCAAGAAAGCCGTCGCCGCGGCCCAGCGTGCGTGCGAGCTGGAGGGATGGAAGACGGCCCATTCCGTCGATACGCTCGCGTCGGCGTACGCGGAAGCCGGCGACTTCGACAAAGCCGTCGAGTGGCAAGAGAAGGCCAACAAACTCTACAAAGATGATGACGACAGAAAGAAGGCTGAAGAACGGCTTGCGCTCTACAAGGACAAAAAGCCGTACCGAGAGTGACTTGAGGGCGTTGGATCGATGGGGCCATCCTACGCCTTATCCTTCGCAATCGCGACCAGGACCGCGCCGACGGCTTGAATGTAATCGCTGGGGGCGAGCAGAATCTGAAGGCCCCGGATCCCGGCCGAGATCGAAATCACGTCGAACAACTGAGCGGTCTCGTCCAGATAGACCGGGTAGGGTTTCCTGCATGCCAGGGCGGTGACTCCCCCACGAATGTAGCCCGTGAGAGGTTCCACCTCCTTCAAGGGCACGGTGTCCACCTTCTTGTCGCCTGATGCTTTCGCGAGGGCTTTCAAATCGAGCTCCGCGTTGCCCGGCACAACCGCGAGGCAAACGCCACGCTTGTCTCCGCGTGCGACCAGGGTCTTGAAGACCTGCTCGGGTGGCAAGCCGACCTTGCGCGCGACGGTCTCGGCGGCGAGATCGTCGGGGTCCACGTCGTACTCACAGAGGACGTACCGAACGTTCAGGTTATCGAGCAGACGAACGGCATTGGTTTTCAAGCTGGCCAAGTTCGATGGTCCCCCGGCGCAAGTGCTTACGAATCACCCATTCCGCAGACACCGCTGCCGCAGACGGGCCATTTCATTCTTGCACGATCCACCAACGGTTTCGAGTCGACCAACGTTGCGGTCAAGTGAATGGCGTCACCAAAGTCCGGATTTGGATTTCCATTAAAATTTACCCTGACTACCCAGGGTGCCGCCGCATCGGTCTTCTCCCGCAATCATTTATCTTTTTTCGCGATTGCTTGAGCCCATCCTTGTGGTCTGGGCGTAGAAAGTGCGTATGATCAAAGTTGTAGGACAGGTCAGCACTTTGGCACCCATGTTAGACCCGAGGGAGGACACAGCGATGAATGCCTTGATCCAGTCTGTTCCCAAGGTTGCGAAGGCAACGGCAGTCGCGGTGGCGCTCTTGTTGGCATCGACGACTCCAGTCTTCGCGCACGGTGGAGGCGGTGGGCACGGCGGTGGCGGACACGGTGGCGGCGGATTCCACGGCGGTGGGATGCACGGCGGAGGGATGCACCACGGCGGATTCGGTGGCGGGTACGGTGGATACGGTCGCGGGTACGGCGGCCTCGGCTACGGCGGTTATGGCGGTTATGGCCTGGGTTACGGCCTCGGCTATGGCGGCTACGGCGGTTACGGCCTGGGCTATGGCGGTTATGGCCTGGGTTACGGCCTGGGCTATGGCGGTTATGGCCTCGGCTACGGCAATTACGGCATGGGCTATGGCGGCTATGGGTACCCCTACTACTCCAGCTACGGCTACGCGTACCCGTACAGCAACAATTACTACTCGAGCGCGTATCCCTACAACAATTACTATTACTCGAGCGCGTACTCATACCCCACGACGTACGCGAACACGACCTCACAGGCCCCCTACAAGACCAGCCAAACCTACGAGCCGGGCGACGGCTACCGTTACCCGCTCTACTACAACCCGGCGACCGGGAAGTACTTCTACTATCCCGTCCGTCGCTGAACGGTTTCGGACCGTTTCTTGGCGGACGTCTGTTGATGTCCAAAAGCGCCACGAGAGCGGCACGCTTCGGAGTGTCGCATTCTCTGGCCATTCCCCCTCGAATGCCCACGAAAAGTCCCCCCTCATCGCGGAATTGACGTTGCGAGGCGGGGCGTGCAGTGCGTCTCGCCTCGATAACGCTATCCGCTTGTGCTGATTGAGTTTCCGTACGATCAAACGGAAGCTCGGCGCCGGTTCGGTGTCATCAGGATCAGCACCTCCCACCAGCGGCTCGAGCAGGAGCTTTCCCGGCGAGCAACGCATCGTGGGAGACCGCTCCGGTTCCGCGCTTTACGACGGGTCGTCCCGGTTTTTTCCAGTGATGGCCGGACGAATCCGTGCCGATGAACCTTATGTCTCGCGTCGGCCTTACCGGCGCAGGGAAGCTTGCCGGACGCGCAGGGAAAAGAACGATTTCGGATTAGCACGCGATCCTCCACGGCCAACCGTGTGAATACGGAAAGGATACCGGGATGGTACGGTTCAGTCTGCTGTTGGTGGGCGCCGCCTTGGTGGCGACCGGAGCGACCGGGTGCACGCACTGCGACACCTGCGACGATTTCCCGGTCCCCTGCGTCGGCCAGAATACGAGCGTTCCCCTAGCACCTGCGGGTAGCTATGTCGTAGGGGTCGGTCCGGACCAGACGACGATTGCTCCCGGCCCAACGACTCAGCCGGTGCCCCCCTCGTCGCCGGGCCCCTTTGCGCCCGGTGGCGGAAGCGGTTCCAGCACGCCATCAGCTCTGAACTCAACGCCGATTTCCGGCGGTTCCGACTCACCGCCCGCCCCCATGAGCCTGGGATCAGGCCGCGTGGCGAACTGACCCCGAACACCGCATGACCATCCTGACAAGTAAAACGAGATGATCCTCGGCGCAAATCATTGCGCCGAGGATTTCGCGTTTGGCATATCGCATGCACACTTTCGAGAGACAGCAGGCTGCACATTTCAGGGTTTTCCTATTCTGCCCAGTTGGTGCGTGAATGAGCGCCTGTGCCGAAGCCTTGATGGCGGCTGTTGTTCGGCGCGGCGGGATTCGCTAAGCTGATCGCGAACAGGCGGCCCGAAGGCGTTCAGGGAAGGCCGATCCAACTGGGAGACGCGCGCGTGATGTCGCTGAATTGGCGCCGAGGGGTCGTATTCCTGGCGTTGTGGCTGGGGCTGGGCGTGTTCCCGGCCTGGCAGCATGCGCTTGCGCAGGCCGAAAAGAACCCGCCGGTGGCCGCGGCCGAGGCGGGCGACGAAGGCCCTGGGGAATCGGCCGAGTCGTTCCTGACGTGGATGATCCACGCATCCGGTTTGATCGGACTCGTGATCCTGGCGATGTCCGTTTACCTCGTGGCACTGATCGTCTGGATGGCGATGCAATTTCGCAAGTCCGTGGCTGTACCTCAGGGGCTGGTGCGCGACGTGACGGAGCTGCTTGCCCAGAAGCACTATACTGAGGCCTATCAACGCCTTGCGTCCGACACCTCGTTCTTCGCTCGAGTGCTCGCCGCCGGCGTGCGAAAGCTCCCGACGGGCGTGACTTCCGCGCTGCGCGCGATGGAGCTCGCCAACGAGGACGCCACGATGGAAATGGAGCACCGCACCACCTACCTGGCGACCGTGGGCACGCTCGGGCCGATGATTGGCCTGGTCGGAACCGTGTATGGGATGATCCGCAGCTTCCAGGTCATTGCCACGGCGGGCTCGTCGCCCCAGGCCAGCCAGCTCGCGGGCGGTATCTCGACCGCGCTCTTTGCGACCCTGGAAGGGATCGCGCTCTCGATCCCCGCCATCTACTTCTACGCACTCTTTCGTAACCGTATCGCGCGGCTCTCGCTGGAAGTTTCCCTCGCGGCCGAGTCGCTTCTCGAGCAATTCGCCCCAGGCGTCCGTACAACGCATCCCCTGGCCACTCCTCAACCCCCTTCGACACGTACCGCGCTGCCGCCGACCGGACCGGGATGATCGTGCACCCGAGAGTTCATCGGTGCGAGGTCCCTCGTTTCGCGCGGTGTCAAATCGCTTCGGTGCCCCTCTTTCGGAATTCCTCGACTCGCCGTAACTCATTATGATTCCTATTCTTCCGGTATAGATTAGTTTTCTCTCCCGTTGCGCACGCTCGGACCACCCGAAATCATTTTATGTTTGCAACGAGCATATTTTTGGGAGGGCGAGGCTCCGTCCGAGCCAGCCTTGTTCGGAGGACGAGTCTTCGAGTCCTCCGAACACCGCGTGTGATCACACGGTCCCCTGGGCGGCACGCAATGATCCATCGGCTCGAAGACTCGCCGATAGATCAAGGCTGGCTCGGACGGAGCTTCGCCCTCCCGTGTGCGCAACGCGACCATAAACCGCCGTAATCCCACTTCGGGGTTACGGAGAACGACGCCCGGCCTCCTTGCAACGGCCTCACGACGTATCCGAAAGAGGCTCCCCGCGCCGGTCGGACGCTGCGGCAGCGCCGCCTCCTGGAACCGCCGAGGCCGGGCGCACGCCCGTGGACGTGGGCGAAAGCGGCTCCGAAATATCCGAGATATCCGAAATACGCTCCGCACGCCGGACGGCCGCGGCAGCCTTTTCACCATTTTGAACCGCGAGTCGCGTGCCCGTGGTCACGGGCGAGAACGGCTCCGAAATATCCGAGAAATCCGAAATAGGCTCCCCGCGCCGCTCGGTCGTCGCGGCGTCTCCACATTTTTGACCCACCAGCGCCGGGTGCACGTCATAGATCGGGCTGTGCTTCCGGCCGGCGCTCCCGGCCGGGCGTGGCGCGTCCGCCCTGCGCCGGATAGCATGACACGCTTCGAGCGACTCGAGCGCCGACTCAGGCTCGTCCGG
This sequence comes from Singulisphaera sp., assembly GCA_027451445.1. Classification (GTDB taxonomy): domain Bacteria; phylum Planctomycetota; class Planctomycetia; order Isosphaerales; family Isosphaeraceae; genus DAIDJG01. The sequence continues at coordinate 1,053 of DAIDJG010000378.1, read as the reverse complement.
CCTCGTGCGGAGCCAGCGCAGGGCGTCGGTCAGCTCGCTGACCGAAAAGTGCGTCCGCCCCGTCCGCCGGATCCAGTCGACGATTGCCCCGGCCACCGGCTCGCGGGTCCCTCCCGCGATCACCCAGCGCACGCGACGCTGCTGCGCGCGGAAGTACGACCACAGCCGCAATCCCTTGCGCAACGACTCGACCCCCAGCGGCGGCAAGGGATCGCCCGGTTCGCGCGCGGGGTAGAACGCGACGTCCAGCAAGTGTACGATCAGCGCCAGCCGCGCGGTGATCTCCCGGAGCTGGCACTCGGCCGCGCGCTGCGACGGGTCGCAGCCGGGCGCATTGAACTCATCGGTGCGCGCGTTGTACCAGGCGACCCAGGCCGCCTTGGCCTCGTCCGTGAACGCGATGAACTCGCACCGGAGCCCGTCGCCGGGCGGCCCCGCCGGTTGGTGCAGCCTGAGCCATTTCAGCGCGGCAAACCAGGCGTCGGTCGTTGCTTTGGGGACGCCTTCGTCCGACCAGTACGCTGTCGGAACGGGGTCCGGCAGCACGACGAGCATGTGATCGAGCAGCTCGCTTCCCCGCGACCCCCCGAGACGCCCTCGCCCCGGCCCTCGGCCGAACTGGCCGAGCACCTCGGGCGCCACGGTGCCACAGAACGACAGCAACGGCGTCTTTCGACCCCCGCCGGGCACGCCGCGGAGGGCATGGTGCCAGAGGTCGGCGGACGGTTCGCCCTCACGCTTGCGCGGAGCGCTCAGGTCTGCGAGCCATGTCGTCGCGTCTTCGCGCGCGACCAGCAGCCCGCGTCCGGGGTTATCGAGCCAGCGGACGAGATCCTTCGCGGTCGCAACCGGCACGCCACCGAGCTCGCGGAGTGCCTGGATCGCCGCATACATGGCCCGCGAGCCGCCGTCGGACGGCTCGCCGACGTTCAGCGCGTGCAGCGTACCGAACACACAGTGGCCCGGTTTCAGCACGAGCGCCGCGTTCCCGCCGACGGCCGCCCCGGCCGCGACGAGCGCGGGGACCGCTACGGAGTCGACCGGCGCACCCGA
>DAIDJG010000377.1 GCA_027451445.1 Singulisphaera sp. | reverse complement strand
GCACCCGGGATGCCGCCCCGCGTTCTGCCCGACGGCGTCGCCAAGCGCATTCCGGCCGGATCGAAGATCGTCCTCCAGCTCCACTACACCCCCCGCGGGACGAAGCAGGTTGATCGGAGCCGGATTGGCCTTGTCTTCGCGGACCCAGCCGCGGTCCATAAAGAACAGATGTCGGGCATGGCGCTCAACTACCGGCTCCAGATTCCCCCCGGCGCAAGCGACTACGTTTCTCGCGCCGATTTCCGGTTCTCGCGGCCCTCGATGCTCCTCTCGCTGTTGCCGCACATGCACTTGCGGGGTAAGTCGATGAAGTTCGTCGCCGAGTACCCCGACGGCCGCCGCGAGGTCATCCTCGACGTCCCTCGGTACGAGTTCGACTGGCAGAACCTCTACGTGCTCGACCAGCCCAAGCCGATGCCCGAAGGGACGATCCTCCACACCGAAGCTCACTTCGACAACTCGGCCGACAACCCGAACAACCCCGACCCAAAACGCGCGGTCACCTTTGGCGAGCAGACGCGGGATGAGATGCACGTCGGCTACTTGAACTTCACGCTCGCCGTCCAGGATCTCACCCTCGGCGTGCCCACCTCGAAGAAGCTAACAAGCGGCCAGTACGAGGTTACCTTCCGCCACCGCCCAGCCGGGCCCGCGAAGTCAGTCGCCCTCGTGGGCACATTCACGGACTGGAAGCAACGGCCCCTCGCCATGACCGGCCCGGACGCCCAGGGGAACTACGCGACGACGGTCACGCTCGGCCCCGGATCGCACGAGTACAAGTTCCTCATCGATGGGGAAAGCTTCCGCGAAGACCCGGGCAACCCCGATTCGGCCGGCTTCTTCCATAACAGCCAGATCCGGCTGCCGTGAGTGGCGGAACGTGTGTCGATTAGTCGTGTCGCAGTGCCGAGACCGGGTCGACCATCGCAGCGCGTCGGGCCGGGTAGAGCGCGGCAAGGATCGTCGCGCCGACGGTGAAGAGGAGAACCGTCGCAGCGATCCAGTTCGGGAAGGCGAAGATCGAACCGCTGAGGTAAATCTTCATGTCTTTATGAACCATCGAGTGGACCCACGCATCGCCCGGGAATGAGACCGACCAGGCCAGGAGGAGGCCGAGCGATCCGCCGGTCAGGCCGATCAGGGCCCCTTCGATGACGAAGAAGGCCTGAAGGTGCCAGTTCGTCGCGCCGACGGCCTTCATGATCCCGATTTCCCGGCGCCGTTCGAGGACGCTCATCAGCATCGTATTCGCGATCCCAAGTGCGGAGACCAGCAACGCGATCCCGGCCACGCAGGTCATCCCGCCGAAAATGAGCAGATACGTCAGTCGCTCGCGCTCGATCATCTCGACGATCGACCGGGTTCCCAGTCCCAGAGCTTCGACCTTGTCGACGACCTCCTTGACGTTTCGCATGTCGTCGACGAAGAGCACCGTCTGAACAATTCCATCCTCACGCCAGACGGGGTCGCGTAAGGCCAGATCGACCGCCGTCTGCCGGGGGAGAACCAGATCCGTATGGGCGGGGAATTGGCTCCAGGCTTCCTTTTTCTCGTCGTCCGTCAACTCGCGAAAGACCCCGATGACCCGGAAGTCGTCCACGACGAGGGCTGGGTCGGACTGCGTCGATTCCTGCCGGATCGCTTTTCTCAGGGCTGCGATCTCCTCGTCGGTCAGGCTGAGTCGGTCGAGCGCTCCCGGGATCTGCCAGGCCAGTTGGCGGAGGGCCGAATCCTCGTCCTTTCCGCCGCCGGCTTTCGCACGATCGACCAGCGAGACGTTGAAGCTCGGCCCGTTCACCTGGCGTCGGATCTCCACCCGCAGGGGCTTGCCGATCACCTGGTCCAGGTCGACGTCGTCGACCAGACCGATCCGGTGCGCGAACATCTCGGAGAGCAGGATCGATCGCTCGTCTTCCGAGTCGAACGCCCGCCCCGCAACAATCCGCTTGCAGAATCCGGGGTCCTCGCCTGCGCCGGAGGAGACGCTCGCCTCCTCGGGACGGTTGCCCAGCGTCGCGACGACCGCACCGCCGACGATCGGAACCATCTGCGCGACATGAGGGATCCGTGAGAGCGTGTCCAGCCGATCCCGTGTCAGCGCGATGTGCTCCTGGCCAGAACCGCCCTGGCGGGATCTCTCGGCGAGGATCTTGCGGATTCGCTCGCGTCGATCCGGCGACATTCGCCCGGCGACTTTTACGTCGTCCTTTGTCTTGTTGTCGTTCCCTCGCCACCTGGGAGAAACGGTCACCTTCCGCGCGATGTTTCCCTTGCTCGACTCGCGTTCGATCGTCTGTTGGACCCCCTCGTTGATCGACAGGCTCGCGGCGAGCACGAACGCGCCGAAGACGACTCCCAGGGTTGTCAGGCAAGTGCGCATCTTCTGCTGAGCGAGCGCGGCCAGGGGCAATCGGAGCAAGTCGATCCATTGCACGAGGCGATCCTCCATTCACTCCCGGTCAGACGCCGTCGATGATCTGGCCGTCGACGAGACGGACGACCCGGTCGGTACACGTGGCCGCCAGTTCCTCATCGTGGGTAACGAGCACGAGGGTGGCGGCGTGCTCACGGACGTGATCGAGAATCAGGTCCATCACGTGCCGCGCTGTGTGGCTGTCGAGGTTGCCGGTTGGCTCATCCGCGAGGACGACCCGGGGCCGATTGACGAGCGCCCGCGCCACGGCGACCCGCTGGCTTTCGCCGCCGCTCATCTCGTGCGAGCGGTGATTCAGCCGTGCCCCAAGCCCGACGGCTTCGAGCGCCTGGCGGGCCGCGGCCAGCCGGTCGCGCCGGGATCGGCCGGCGAAGACCATCGGTAGTTCGACGTTCTCGACGGCGGTCCGCGAGGCGATCAGGTTGAATGACTGGAAGATCATCCCGACCGTCGTCGACCGGAACCGGGCCATCTCGCGCATCGAGAGCTGGTCGAGGTCTCTACCGCCGACGGACAGTTGGCCCGAGCTGGGCCGGTCGAGGCCACCCAGCAGGTTCAACAGCGTCGATTTCCCCGATCCCGACTTGCCGAGCAGGGCGACCCGTTCACCTTCTGCGACCTCAATCGAGATCCCCCGCAGCGCCTCGACCTGGGCGCCCTTCGCCCCGTAGACCTTTCGTACCTCGACCGCCCGGATCGCCACGCCGACCCCTCCCTCGCGATCCGAAACCATCGCAGCCCCAGCCCGATCCGATCCGCCCGTTCGACACCTCTGAACGCGCAACCATTCTACCAGGCGATCCGACCCTCGCCAGCGCTGACCCCTGTCGAGAAACAGCCGGGCCGACTGGTGTGCGACCTCGATGGGGGACGCACACCCGTAGTTCCGGTTCGTGTGGGTCGGTTGGCGTGCCGGACGCCACGTGCCGTGTGTGGTCAGAACGCTTTCGTTCCTGCAATGCCGGAATCGCCCGATCCCGTCAGCGAGACGAGGTGGTATGCAGCTTCAGGTCGACACTGGGAGGATTCCATCCGTCCCCAACCTGCGTCTCCGTGAAGACTCCAGTTCCCGCCGCCCCGGCGTAAGCACCAGTGCCCGATTCCACCGTGTAATGCATCCTGGTCACCGTTTTTGTCCCGGCGTCCTTCTGCGAGATCATGTGGTTTTGGTCGATGCTCAACGTGACGGACCCCTGGGGATTCGTCAGGACGATCTGGGGATTGTTCAGCGGAGTGGTGTACGGGTCGAAGTTAAGGACTGCCCCGGTAACGGTGCCCATGCTCTTGACGCTTCCTGAGAAATTCTCGGTGCTCTGACTCATGTCGCTGTTATAGACGATATTGCCGCTCGGGTCTTTCAGGTCCCCGTCGAGAACCAGCGCGGGGGAGTGCGCTGCCGTGTGGTGGGTCACGTGCATTGCCGACAGCAGTCGCTTGCCCTCGAGTGATTCGACTTGAAACATCCGTGCGCGGGGACGAGCCATCGGAAGCCTTTCCGGTGTAGCCAGGGAAGATGCCAGGCGTGTCTCCATACCAACCGCCTGGACACCATGATACTCCGCATCCGTCATATCGGATCATCACGTCCGAGTCTGGAGGATGAATTTGACAAACCAGGGTTGCGTCCATGATCGGCGAAAGCTTGAGCTGGAACCGAGATGGAGTTACCGTCAAGGGAATCGCCGTGATCACGGACGACCGGCTTTAGGTACGATCAGGAAACGCCCCCTGCCCATCCCGCGGGATAGTCTGAAATTCGAGTGCCCATCTGATAACATGGCGACGGTGGCATGGATTCGTAGAGGAATCAAAAACCGTTTGCGGGAGCCGACGCTGTGTGCAACGTACCCGAGCATCCCTGCGATGAGGTCTTCGAGAACCCGCACTCACAGGCCGGCAACCCGACATATCTGTTCCTGGGAGGCATCGGCCTGATCGTGTTCGCGATCGTGGGGTTCGTCGCGGCCATTGGCACCCGGCACGGTCAGATGTCGCTACACCTGACGAGCACATTTCCGACGATTATCGCAGTGGGACTGCTGGCGCGCGGGTTTTCGTTGCGAAACTTGCCGGTGTGTATCGTGGTCGGGCCCGATGCGCTCGAGATCAGCACCAAGCGATCCACGAGGCGCTACGCCTGGTCCGAAATTGGTTCGGCGACCACGGCGAACGTATTGAATACCAATAAGAGCTGCTTGCGAATCACGGATACCGCCGGTAAGACCATCATCCGAGTCGACGAGTCGTTTCCCGACTATCCGCGGCTGGTCAAGCGGGTGCAGTCCTACATCGATGCCAAGCCGGACGACACCTCGTACCGAATCCTGTCACGAAAGGCGAAACGGACCGGCCTCGTTTGCTTCGTTCTTGGCTGCTTTCTGGGTACGGCCGCGGTGTTCATCGCGTTGAAGAGCCGCGACGATGCACGCGCCAACGCGTTGCTGCCGGTGAAAGGCGTGCCGGGACAGGGTGAGATCGTGCGCCGATTCGTCGCCCCCAACGGAGTGACCAAACGGATCGAGTACCGCGTGGCAGGCTCCAAGGTCAAGAACGTCGAAGTGGAGCCGGCATTCTGGGACCAGCTCGCGCATTCCAAAACGGTGCCCGTGGTTTATGTCCCCGACGAACCCGACATCAATCGACTCGAATCGGGAGCGATCGAGAAGAAGGATTTCACCGACACACCCGCTGGTGGATACCTCGTTTCGTCGTTTGGGGCCGTGATGGCGCTGTTTGTCCTCGGTCTCAGTCCGCTCGCGTGGAAGGGATACGACCTGGCCTTCGACGATAAGCAGCGGATCTGGAAGCTCAAACGCTACGGCCGAGTGGTCTGGGCCTCGAAGAAAGAGGCTCTCGATCAGGCTTAGAACCGACTAGGGGCCGAAAAGTCGATGGAGGGAAATCGCCTGCGTGAATGCGCGAGTCCCGAGGAAACCGTCGGCGTTGCATAATTCCCTCCGTACCTTATTCTGGCCCTTGTCGAATCGTATCCTCTCCGTTCCGAGGAGTGTCCCCGAAAACGGCTGACGATTGGCCGCTGCATGCGACTGGCAAGTTCGAAGGCGTTCGGTCAAAATCAATTCCTGAGACAGGAATCTCTCATATTCCGGAGAAGCTGCGATGAATCCCTCGTTCAGCGGCCAGCGACAACCGTCCCATGCGATCTCCCGCCGGCAACTGCTCCAGGCCGGCGGGATCGGTGCCTTGAGCTGGGGCATGCCGGGGATGGTTGCCGCGGGCGTCGACGCTGATCGAGGAATGGGTCGCGGTGCCGCCGAGAAGTCCTGCATCTTCGTCCTGATGTGTGGGGGGCCGAGTCACCTCGACACCTGGGACATGAAGCCCGAGGCGCCCGAGGAGATTCGCGGCCCCTACAAGCCCATCGCCACCGCTGTCCCGGGGATGCAGATCAGCGAGCTTCATACGCGTCTGGCCAAGCTGACCCAGCATTTCAGCCTGATTCGGTCGATGACGCACGTCGGCAACATCAGCAACCATTTCGATGCCATGCACCACTGCCTGAGCGGTCAGGCCAATGCACCCGCCGACGCGCCGTACATCGGTTCGATCCTCTCCAAGGTTCGACCCACCCAGCGCACCGTGGCGTCGTACGTGTGGCTGATCAAGTGCGTGGGCGATCCCGTCTTCTGCGCCGCGAATATCGGCAATGGGGGCCACCTTGGCCTGCTCCACAGCCCACTGTTCGTCGGCTCGGCAACCAATCACCCGGCTATGCCCGGCTTCAAAGCGCCCGACGAGCTGCTTCCGGTGGTACCGCTCGGACGGATGGAGGAACGTCGCCGGTTGCTGGGCGGGCTGGATCCCGAGGCGAGCGCCTCGAACGGGATCCGGACGCTCAAGGATTGGCAGGACCTGTACGGTCGTGCGTATGAGTTGTCGAGCGGAACAACCGTGCGCGAGCCGTTCGAGGTGGACCGAGAGCCAATGGCCGTGCGCGAGCGCTACGGGATGCATCCCCTCGGACAGAACCTGCTGCTGGCGCGCCGGCTGGTCGAGGCGGGGGTTGGATTCGTCACGGTCAATGGCTGGACGGGCCCATCCCCAAATGAAAAACTGAGCGGACCGCCCAGCTCGAGCTGGGACATGCACGGCAGCAACATGGGAATGGGGAGCGCTTTTGGCGACGGCTCGTATGGCATGGGCTGGTGCCTGCCTCGTCTCGACGAGGCCCTGTCGGCGTTGCTCGTCGACCTGAAGGACCGCGGCCTGCTGGAGCGAACCCTGGTGGTGGTCGTTGGCGAGTTTGGACGCACCCCGCGGATCATTCCAGGCCAGTTCCCCGGGCGTCAGCATTGGCCGTCGTGCTATCCCGCGATCCTCGCCGGTTGCGGCATCCGCGGTGGAGCGGTCTATGGAGCGTCCGACAAGATCGGCGCGTACGTTAAGGATCGGCCCGTGCGTCCCCAAGACCTCGGCGCAACGATCTTTCACGCGCTGGGCGTCCCACTCGAGCTTCGCCTGGGTAAAGACGGCTTCACCCGGCCCGTCTCCACGGGTGAGCCGCTCCTGGACCTGTTTGGATAAGAATCTCCGAGCCGCTGCTGATTCTGGACTTCGACACCGAGGATTCCCCATGTTCCGTGCGTCAATTGCCCTGGCAGTAATTTGCGCCGTGACCCTGACCGCTGGCGCTGAGGCAGCCCCGGCGGCACGGACGAACGTCTTGTTCATCGTCTCGGACGATCTCACGAACCAGGCCCTGGGTTGTTACGGGGGACCGCAAACGACGCCGAACATCGATGGGCTGGCGCGTCGAGGCGTCCGTTTCGACCGGGCGTATTGCCAGTTTCCACTCTGCAACCCAAGCCGGGCGAGCTTCTTGACGGGGCTGCGGCCGGATACCTTGCACGTTTACGAAAACGCGACCCAGTTCCGTAAGAACGTGCCCGATGCGCAGACTTTGCCGCAAACGTTCCGCAAGGCGGGGTACACGGTGGCACGCGTGGGCAAGCTCTTCCACTACGGCGTTCCGGGACAGATCGGCACCGCGGGCCTCGACGACCCCGTGAGCTGGGAACGGACGATCAACCCACGGGGGCGTGACAAGGACGACGAGGACCAGATCTTCACGTTGACGCCGGGCGCCAAGGGCTCAGCTCGCTTCGGCGGCACGCTGAGCTGGCTGGCCGCCGAGGGAACGGACCAGGAACAGACCGACGGCATGACCGCCGTCGCGGTGGCGAACCTGCTGCGTGAGAATGCCGACCGGCCCTTCTTCATCGCGTGCGGCTTTTTCCGGCCGCACACGCCCTACGTTGCCCCGAAAGCCTACTTCCAGCGGCATCCCGTCGACGCGATCACCCTTCCGCACGTACCCGAGGACCACCACGCAAGCGCCCCGGCGGCCGCGTTCGGCAGCCAGAAGAAGGAGCAGGCCCATCTTACGGACGAACTGCGCCGGCGTGCGCTCCAGGCCTATCGCGCGAGTGCGACTTTTATGGATGCGCAGGTCGGCGTCGTCCTGCGCGCTCTGGAAGAGCTCAAGTTGGCCGACAGGACCATCGTAGTGTTCCTGAGCGACCATGGATATCACCTCGGCGAGCACGGCCTCTGGCAGAAGATGAGTCTCTTTGAGAATTCCGCCCGAGTCCCGTTGATCATCGTCGACCCCAGCGCGAAGGGAAACGGCCGCTCGTGCGCGAGGACGGTCGAACTGGTCGACCTCCATGCAACTCTGGCGGAGTTGTGCGGGCTGCCCGCTCCAAACACCGACGGAACCAGTCTGAAGCCGCTCCTCGACGACCCGGCCGGGTCGTGGGACCGGCCCGCATACACGCAAGTGTCCCGAGGCACACCGACCACCACCGGGGAGACGACTCCGAACAAATCCGCCTGGTTCATGGGTCGAAGCATCCGCACGGAACGGTATCGCTACACCGAGTGGGACGGCGGCAAGAAGGGTGCCCAGCTTTACGACTATCAGAGCGACCCTGGCGAGCTGCGGAACCTGGAGGCGGATCCCGGTTCGAAGGCGATCGTTTCCGAGCTGAAGGCTCGGCTTCAATCGACCCGATGAGGCGAGGTTGCCCGCAAGGGAGCGGCCTCGAGCTTTTGCAGCACAAGTGTGCGAAAAGACTCACCGGAAACATTCGGAGATTCGGGAGGAACCTTGCCCCGTAAGGAGTTACGACCTTTCGCGAGCAGCATGGCTACCCCGGGAGTCGGTCTTTGGACGTGTCACTCACAAACGGAAGCGTCGTCGAGCGATAAGCCCGGGACGCGCATCGTCCGGCGACCGGCTCGTTTCGTCTTCGCGCCATTGCGAGTTCTCACTATAGTGCCGCCGTCTTCGTGGGGACTGAGAGATTACGCCTAGGCCTAATGATCCCGCGGTCGCCCGGCCATCCTGGTTTCACCCCCACGGCGATACGGAGACGGATCGAGACAACTCCAGCGAACCGGCACCATCGCGCCTTCTCTGTCGGACCTCCACTCGTTGTACGACCGAGGCGGTGATGAGCAACCCTTTGCGCCGAGACTTCCGGCCGACACTGGACGGCTTACGACTGGAAGATCGAGTGGTTCTCAGCACGACGTCCGCCGCAAGCGCGGTCGCCGGCAACCCGCCATCGCTCGTCGTGACGAGCCAGTCGGCGGGAGTCACGCTCCACCAGATCACCAAGGCGTTCAACGCATTTCAGACGAAATACACCCGGGCGGTGCAGAAGGCGATTTCCGGACTCGCGAACGGCCAGACCAATGCGAGCCTCGTCAGCAGCCTGCAGGCGTATGTCACGCTCGAAGGAAACGTGCTCCAGAACCAGCTCTCCACGGCCTCGAAGCGCATTCCTTTCGGGTATACGTTTCTCTATCAGCCACCGAGCGGCGCAATCACTGGGCAGCAGAGCTATGTCCCGGCGAGCCAGCGCATCGAAACTCAAGTCAACGCGTTGATCAGTGCCATGACATCCTCGAGCATCACCACCGTGCAGCAGGCCTCCAGTCAGTCGGTGATCCAGATCATCTCGCAAACCTATAACAACGTGAGAGCGGCGGGGAAGCTGTACATCCAATCGTCGATTAACAACAACAATTTCACCGTCATCGGGTGGCAGTCGCCCGCCTGATGCGCCAGGCCCTACCTTGTTTTGAAGTTGCGCGAACTCCGTCGCCTTCTGCGACTCGGCTGAGCGTTCGAGGAGAATGGACCATTGCCAGCGTGCGGGCAGCGAGAGTCGACTTTCGCTCCGCGAAAGCACGTCTTCTTGCATAATACGCGACTATCCGTTTCGATCCGGTGCGCACGTGGAACGGTCGAATCCACCGAGCACCATAACGGGGCTCGCGCGGCGAAGGAAGAGGGCGGCGCCATGATGATGGCGGCGGAACCGCTCGTGCTCTATGATACTCGAGCGGGTTGGGTTTTCGAACGATATGGGCCGGAGTGCGGCAAACATCCGTGATCGGGCCCCGGGAATGAGCGAAAGTCCAATGAGAGCTCGATCGATTCGAATCGTGGCGTCGAGTGCTTTCCTCGTGGCTGTCGTCGCATCCTTTGCGCGGGCTCTCGCACCCGAGCCAGCGGAGGGTCAGCCACTGGCGGCGAACGTCGAACGAGTGGTCCGGACGCTGGACGCTCTCGGCGCTCCGCTACCAGGAGAGACGTCGGAGGCGCTTGCGAAAGCCATCGCAGATCGCGACGCCTCGGGTCTTCAAGATCGCCTCGACGCTCAGGTGATGTTCACCATCACGATCAATCCCGAGGAACGCGTCAAAGTGGCGCGCGGCCCAGCGACCGCCGTGATTCAGCAAGCGGGATACACGCCGATCCTGCTCAAGGTGATCAACGAAGCGGCGACCACCAACGCGCTGCGCGTCGGCAGCCCACAGTCGGGACCGATCACTGGGGGGACGGCCGACCTCAGCCTTGCGCGGCAGGACCAGCGACATCTGAAAGACGGGGAGGTCAAAGGCGGTGCGCCGGGTCGGTTCCTGCAAGTGGATATGGTGACAGACGCTCCGATGACTCCCAACCTGAGTGGGTTGCGGGTCGAGTACGCGCTGGCCCTCATTTACAGCAGCGACGCAGGCAAGCGCGAGGCGACGATCGGCTTCGACGTCGGCCCGGGGACGCGCGACCTTGCGTTTCGTGGTGAAGTACCCGTTTTGTTCGACGTTCGTCCGGCGGTTCCCGTGACGCTCCGTGTTCGGGAAGAGGATGGTGCGCCGACCGTAGCGCATTTCACATTCACGGACCGTGCCGGACGGATCTATCCCCCCCAGCCGAAACGGACGGCGCCGGACTTATTTTTTCAGCGGCAGATCTATCGCGCTGACGGAGGCGTGGTCTCGCTGCCGCCGGGCCGGATCCGCGTCACCTATGGGAGAGGACCGGAGTACAAGCTCGATACGCGCGAATTCGACGTGCCGGAGCGAGGCGCGACAACGCTGGACGTGCGGCTGCGGCGTTGGATCAACCCTGCGGCCTTTGGGTATTACAGCGGCGACCACCATATTCATGCGGCGGGTTGCGCCCACTACACTGATCCCACGCAAGGCGTCGAGCCGAAGGATATGTTCCTCCAGGTCAAGGGCGAGGGCCTGAACGTGGGCTGCGTGCTGACGTGGGGTCCTTGCTACGATTATCAGCGCCGGTTCTTCGGCGCGAGACCGGATGGTCTGAGCGAGCCGTTGACGGTGCTCAAGTACGACGTCGAGGTGAGCGGCTTCGGCTCGCAGGCGCTGGGGCACGTTTGCCTTTTGAATCTCCGTGACCAGACCTACCCTGGCTCGGACGGAACGTCGACGAAGGGCTGGCCGACCTGGACGACACCGGTGTTGCGCTGGACCAAGGCACAGGGTGGTGTTACCGGCTACGCGCATTCCGGTTCGGGGCTGGAGATCAACCCGAAGTCCGCCACGCAGCGCCTGCTCTCGGCGCTCGACAAAGATTCGGACGGTTCTCTCACTCCGGCGGAAGCAAGCTGCGGCCTGCTGCCGCTCGAGCTCGCGGCCGCGGACGCGGACCGCGACGGCGTGTTGACCCAGGCGGAGTTGGAGACGGCCCATGAGCGGGCAGCGGAGATGTTGCCCAATCTCGCGATTCCCGAGATGGGCGGCGTCGGTGCGATGGAGGTCGTGGTGTCGGTGCCCGAGGGTGTGTGCGACTTCATGAGTGCCATGGACACGCCCCGCATCGCCGAATGGAACATGTGGTATCACCTACTCGACTGTGGGTTCCCGCTCAAGGTCAGCGGCGAGACCGATTTCCCGTGCATGAGCGGATTGCGGGTGGGGCAAGGGCGGGTCTACGTTCGGCTCGGCGCGGTGAAGGCGCTGGATTTCAATGCCTGGTGCGCGGGCCTGGCGCAAGGGCGTTCGTATGTGTCGGACGGGTTCGCCCATGCGTTGGAGTTCGGAGTGGAGGGAAAGAAATCAGGCGAGCGTCTCGAATTGGACAAGCCCGCGAAAGTCACAGTTCGCGCGAAGGTTGCGTTCGCTGCACAGACACCGCTTGCCGTGGCGCACGGCGGCATCGTGCCGGCGGGAGGGCGGCGCTTGGTCGGCGATACCGTGAACCTGCACGGGCCGAGGCGCGAGGGCGAGATGATGGAGACATCGGTGCCTCGACGGGTCGAGCTTGTGGTCAACAGCCGTGTTGTGGCGAGTCGGGACGTGCCGGCGGACGACGGAGTGCACGAACTGGAGTTCCCGATTTCGATCGATCGGAGTAGCTGGGTCGCGCTGCGCCACTTTCCACAGTTGCACACGAACCCCGTGGAGGTGATCGTGGCGGGGCATCCGATTCGGCCGTCTCGCCGGAGCGCCGAGTGGTGTCGGCTGGCCGTGGAGCAACTTTGGAACAGTCGCAGCCGGGCGATCGCCCCGAACGAGCGAGAGGATGCGCAGAAAGCCTTCGATCGGGCTACGGAAACCTACCGGCGGATCGCATCGGAAGCTCCTGAAGGAAGCTAACACGTAGGAGTTGGCGTATGACGTTCCCCCCGAAGCGTGTTCTCACCGTGTGCGTCCTGGTGCTGGCCGTGGTCGCGGGGAAGGTACTCCGCACGGCCCCCCAGGCGGTCCCGCCCGCAGAGAACCGCACGGCGCCCGAGTCGCTCGCGTTTGGCCCGATCTTCCCCCTGCTGTCGGATGCGGGCGATCGGATCGTCTTCTCGTACCAGGGCGCCATCTCGCGCATGCCTCGCACCGGCGGCGGCGTCATGGCGCTGAGCACGAGTGAATCCTCATAGGCGACGCTTCTACTCGCATCGTACCAGAGCGAAGTTGTATGAGCCAACGAAACCGGACGCCGCCTTGCGGTTCCTTACGCATCGGAGGATCACGACGTTACTGCCGACATCGCCAAAGAGCTCGTCGTTCGGCATCGTGGTTGCACGACCGAACCGTATGAGTACCACGACGTGCAACCACAATGAGAACGCCAGCGCCGCACAAGCGGCGGGATTGCGATACACTACGGATCGACGTCCCGGCATCACGCGCCGAAGAGTGGGCAAGGCATTTCGCTATTTTGACCCGCAGGGCCGTATTCTGCGCGACCCGGCGGTCCTGGCGCGAATCAAGAGCCTCGCGATCCCGCCGGCCTGGAGGGATGTCTGGATCTGTCCGTTGGCGCTCGGACACATCCAGGCGACGGGACGCGATGAAAAGGGTCGTAAGCAGTACCGTTATCACCCTCGCTGGAGAGCAGTCCGCGACAGCGCGAAGTACGATCGCATGATGGCCTTCGGACGCGCGTTGCCGAAGGTTCGCGACCAGGCGGACCATGACCTCGCACTTCCAGGCCTGCCGCGTCGCAAAGTTCTTGCGGCCGTGGTCCGGCTCCTGGAACGGACGATGATTCGGGTCGGCAACGACGAGTATGCGAAGCAGAATCACTCGTTCGGTCTGACAACGATGCGCAACAACCACGTCGATCTCGATGGATCGACCATTCGGTTTGTATTCCGCGGCAAAAGCGGTATTCGTCACAAGATTGACATTCACGATCGCCGGCTCGCGCGAATTGTCGAGCGCTGCCAGGATCTGCCGGGACAAGAGCTGTTTGGATACCTCGACGAAGACGGCGCGGTTCGCGACATTGATTCGGCCGACGTCAATCAGTACCTACGCGAGCTCTCTGGCTCCGACTTCACTGCCAAGGACTTCCGCACCTGGGCAGGGACTGTTCTGGCCGCGATCGCGCTTCAAGAGTTCGAGCGGTTTGACTCCAAGGCCGAGGCCAAGAAGAACGTCGTGAGGGCGATCGAACGCGTCGCCGAGCGTCTGGGCAACACGCCGTCGGTCTGCCGCAAATGCTATGTTCACCCCGCCCTGATCGAGTCGTACCTGGACGGATCAATGATCGACGCCCTTCGACAGAGGACCGACGATGCCATGGACCAGGCGCTCGGTCATCTCAAGCCCGAGGAAGCCGCCGTCATGGCCCTCCTTCAGAACCGTCTGGCGCGTGAAGACGAGGCGCGAGCCGCCGACCTTCCCGGGCGACGGCGCAGCCACTTTAATGGTTGAAGAGAAACTCAACCGTATTCATGAGCGCCCAGGCAAGATCCTCCGCCGCCCGCCGCCGCTCCGACGCGTGGCTCCCCAGATACTGTAGCGCATTCTCACGCTCTTCATCGAGCGGAAACCGGCTGAAGAACGTCAGGTACAGCTCATCCACGAGCGCACGATCATCACGCAATTGGCGCTCCAGACGGGACACGGCTCCGGCTTCGTGGCTGACCTTCGCGTGCAGCTCGGGAGCGTTGAGTAGGTGCAGGACCTGTCCGACACTGGGCTCGACGGCGCGCTCGCATTCGCAGGCGCTCACACGGACCGGCCGGCCGAACATCCGCAGGAACTCGTGGGGCACCTTGCTATCCCAGAGCTGGACCGCGCGGGACCCGGCGGGGACGCCCTGAAATTTCTCGTCGACGCCCGTCGTCTGACAGACCATGTCGTACAGCACCTCGGCGTCGATCCGTTTGAACAAGGCGCGTGAGGCATTCTGCTCGTCGCGGGAGTTCGTCGGGTTCGGTGTCGACGAAAGCTGGTAGACGCGCGAACTGGTGATGAGCCGGATCAACGAGGGGACATCATACTTGTGGTCGATCAGATGACGCGCCAGTGCATCAAGCAGCTCGGGGTTGCTGGGCGGGTTGGTGGCGCGGACGTCGTCCACGGGATCCACCAGGCCTCGGCCGAAGAAGTGGGCCCAGAGGCGATTCGCCAGGTTCCGGGCAAACCAGGGGTTTTCCGGCGACGTCATCCATTCGGCCAGTACGATCCGACGATCTCCTGAGGGCGACTGCTTGGGCGTCTCCGTCGCCAAGGGATGCGCTGGGACGACCTTGCCGGTTCGAGGGTGCTTGGTCTCGGGATCGCCGCTGGCGAAGGTCGCGTCGCCGTCGGCGGTGGGACGCACGCTCACCGGAGTGAAGAACGCTTGCATCCCGTAGTAGTCGGTCTGACTCCACTGGTCGTACGGGTGGTGGTGACACTCCGCACAGGCGATCCGCACGCCGAGGAAAACCTGCGAGAGCGAGCTTGCCGCATCTCCGGGCTTCGAGGCGACCTTGTAGAAACCCGCCGGGCCAGACTCATCGAGCGGCCCTTCGGCCGTTAGGACGGCCCTCGCAAACTGGTCGTACGGCACGTTCGCGGCCAGGCTTTCGCGCACCCAGCGGTAGAATCCGTAAGCACGCTTGTGACCCAGCACGGCGCGGTCGACACGGAGGAGGTCGCACCACTTCAACGCCCAGTAATCGGCATATTCGGGCCGTTTCAGCAGCTCGTCCACCAGCCGCGCCCGGCGGTCGGGCCGGGTGTCGCTCAGGAAGCGCCGGGCTTCGTCGGGAGTCGGAAGGGTGCCGATCACGTCGATGTACACACGTCTGAGGAAGTCGGCATCCGACGCGGGCTCAGAAGGGGCGATGTTCAGGGCACGGAGCTTGTGGTAGACGAGGGTGTCGACGACGTTGTTCTCGGGCCAATCGGTGCGGGCCAGCGCTTCAGTTCGCGGAACGAGAGCCCGAAACACGTCCATCGAGCCCATGTAGGCCGCCATCACGGCGACTTCGCCGGGAGTCTCACCGGCGGACACGAGTCCGTTCTCATCGACGCGGGCGAGCGCTTCGTTGTTCGACTGGAACCGGGCGTGGCGGGTGACGTCGACCTCGCGGCCGTCGGAGTAGCGGGCGACCACCCGAAGCTGTTGCTGTCCGCGCACGGCCAGTTGCCGTTCGCGAGGCGCGACCTCAACGCTCACGACGTGAGGATCGGATTCGGACCCGGGAGGCATCCCGGCGGCGATCCACGCGCGGAGGGTTTCATATTCACGCGAGTCGACCGCTGCACGCACACCCCCGCCGTGTGGCAGGCTTCCCGTCATCTTCAACAAGAGCAAGCTCCGCTCCGGCGCGGCGGGAAAGACCCGGCGACCGCGCGACTCCAACGTCAGCGCCGCGATGTCGGCCGGCGGATCGGAGCCGAAGACCGAGAGCTTGAAGCCATTTTGTCCCTCTGCCTTACCGTGGCATCCCGACGTGTTGCAGCCGAGCTTGCTCAACACGGGGACGACATCGTTCTCAAAGTTGAACGTGCGAGGGGCATGCGCTCCGTCGACGGTCACGGGGATGTTGAGCGTATCGCTCGCCACACTGACCGTGACCGTCGTCGCTCCATCACCGACCGAACGGACCGAGCCCGAGCCGTCGACAACGGCGACGCGCGGATCGATGGAGTGCAGCTTCGCGGCCCGAGAGAGGTCCACCAGACGCCCGTCGGCCGTACGACCGTGCACGAGGATCAGCGAGCTGGCCAGAGGACCGCTCAGCCGGAGCGAGGCGGGTTCGGCGGAGATGGAAGCGATCGCGTCCGCTCCCAGCGCTTGCGGGTTGCTGAACGTGAAGTAAGCGCACATCAAGACGAGCGTCAATCCGACCCTTTGTCCCAACGTCCGAACGGTGCAGCCATCTTGGCCCTGCGGCATGACTCGGCCCTCGCGGAGAGTCTGGCTTCTTGCAGAGAATCCACACCCTCGAATCGCACGGCCCCAATGAGACGCGCACTTGACCCGAGATGTTGGCTCTCGACCTGCCCCTTTCAATGATCACACAATTGTTGCACATCGGTCAAGCGAAAGGGAAGCCTGCAGCGGGTCTTGGTGGTTCGAGCAGGACAACTCGCCTCTTATGGATCTTCTTTGAGCATACGCGCGGAACGGAGAATCGGGCTCGAACCCCGACAGGTAGTCGATCGCGACGAACACGGCCCCCGAACTCGGCCCTGCCACGATTACCGAGGGAGACTCCACGAGCGGGTTGTAGGCGAACCGTGTGGCCTTGAAACCCTCCGGCAGTTTGAGCGGTGGACACCGCGCTTCCGATTCGAGCCCCTTGCTCGTTTGGGCGTCGGCTGCCGCCCCGACCCAACACGGAGCGAACGCCATCCAGATGAAGTCTCCAAGGTGCCGGGTTATTCGTTGGGACATGACGGCCTCACGGGCCGAGGCAACGGAAAAATCCGAATCGCGACATGAAGCTTACCCACCGTAGACCTCACGCTCTGCGTGAGGTTTACGATTATTGTCTTCACGCGGAGCGTGAGGGCTACGATCACTGGCCGCTCGCCGTACTCATTTCAATGAATTCAAATACACGAGCAAATCCGCCATCGCGGTCACGTCGACCTGCTTTTCGAGTCCCTCAGGCATGAACGACAGCCCCGTGCTGCGGATTTCGTCGATATCCAGCCGTAGGACCGTTTCTTCCTTGCCGTCGGGTTTGCGGAGGGTGAGGCTATTCGTGGTTTCGGCGCGAATCATTCCCGTCAAGACTCGCCCCGAGGTCGTGACAACAATGTAGCTGAGGTACTGGGGTTTGACGTCGCGATTGGGATCGAGAATGTTGAGGAGGATCGCTTCCTGGCCGCGATCGCGAATCGCGGAGAGGTCGGCCCCCACCTCCTGGCCGATTCCTTCGAGACGATGGCACGACGAGCATTGGGACTTGAACACTTCCTTGCCACGGTTGCGGTCTCCCTTGCGCTCGAGTGCGGCCTGGTAGGAGGCGACCACATCCTGGCGCCGGGCCAGTCCGCCCGCAAACAGTTTGCTCGCGCGTTGCTTCACGGCGGAATCGGGATAGTTCTTGAGGAGGTCCAGGCGGGCGGAGTCGACGTCGGTGCGGCCCACCGTACCTTTCTCGAACGCGTCGAGAAACGCAAGGATCCACGCCGGTCGACCGAAGAGTGCCTCCGTGGCACTGGCGCGAAGCTTCGGGCTCATGCCGGGCCAGGCCTGGAGCAGCGTCGCGGCCACCCGGTCGTCGTCAAACCCGGCGAGTGTCTCGACGGCGGCGGCTTGCACCTCCGGCGGTTGCCGCAGTCCGAGCTGTTCGGCGAGCAGAGCCTGTACGTCATCGAACCTCGCGAACCGGAGCGAGCGAATCGCCGAGGCGCGTGCAGGGCCGGGCCGTTTCGGATCGCTCGCTGTGGTACGAGCCTCGGTCACGAGTCGGACAAGCAATTCACCGGCTTTGCCGCCCGCGAGCTTCGACTTCGCCTCGGCGGGCAGCCGGCTCATCAACGCCGAGACGACGTCGCGTGCAAGCGTAGGCTCGCTCGCGAGCGGACCGCTCAGTGCGTCGAGAACCGTGGCCAGGTCGCCGGGCTTCGTGGCGATGTCGGACTGGGCGACGAGTGTGGTTAAAAAGCTGCGGCCCTGGGGCGAACCTCGGAACGTCGCGTCGGAGGCGAGCCGGCGAAACACCTCGCCCGCGCGTCCCGGCACGGCGCTGAGGATGGCCAGTCGCATCCAGGGATCTGCTCCGTCCCCGATCGCGAGGGCGGCCAGGGCCTTCGACGGCCGCGCGCCGGGCAACTCGCCAAGGGAAAACGCAGCCTGGTAACGGACGGTCGGGTCAGGGTCGGACGCCAACGCTTCGATGCGCACTTCGATCCTCGCGTCGGCTTTGGCCATTGGTTCGGCGAGTCGTAGCGCATGCACGCGCAGTCGAACGTCGGCGTCATTGAGTGCGTCCAGGACGAGGTCCGGTTCGAGAGCGCTCAGCCCGGCCAGCGCGGAAAGGGCGTGCGCTTTGCCCAGCGCCGTCTTCGAGTGTGCTGCGAGTTGTCGCAACGGCGGGACCGCCGAGCGATCCTGGCGCTGGTAGAGCAGACGCGATGCGGTGTCGCGATGCCAACCGTTGGGGTGCTCGAGCAACGCAACCAACTCCTCCGTCGTCGCTTTGCCAATCTTCCGGATCTTCGGTTTGGCTCCTTCGGGCACCACGCGCCAGATGCGCCCGCGATCGGCGCCGCTCGCGACGTCCATGTGCTTGAGGATCTGCGGGGGGAGAAAGGCCGCCCCCTCGATCAACTCGCGGTACATGTCGACGATCCACAGGCATCCGTCGGGTCCGTTGGCCATCTGGGCTGGCCGGAAGGCATTATCGCGTGATGCCAGGAACTCGCGGCCCTCCTCAGCACTTTTCGCCACCACGCGCAGCCCTTCGGGGATCGCGAGGGCACGATGAACGATGTTATTGGCGACGTCGCCGACGAACAGATTGCCCTGGAATTCGGTCGGAAACGCGTCGCCGCGGTAAACGGTGACACCGCTTCCTCCCGTGAAGAATCCTGAGGGCGATCCTCCTTCGTCGGAACCGGGGACGAGCCCCTGGCTGCGGAGTCGGGTTCGCAACGCGCGCCAGGGTTCGATGGGACTGACGCGAAAGAGCTTCGTATACTTGCCCGCAGGCGCGATGTTGATGGCCGCCGCGGGTGCCTGGAGGTACGGGTTGCGAGCCAGGTAGCGACTGTCGTACATCACGAGATGAAACGGATCGCTGTTCCCGCACACATAAGTGCGTCCCCAGTCGTCGACGCCCATTCCATACTGTCCGCCGCCGCCCGTCAGTGTGAATGTCTCGCCGCGCGGATCGAACAACAATCCCTGACCCCGCACCGAGACCGGTTTTTCATCCGCCTTGTGGACGTCGCCGCCGTCCATGCTCGTCGAAATGCGGAAACGGTTGTCGAGACCCCAACGGAATGAGTTCAACATCCCTTCCCCGGCGCGGTCCTTGCCGAAGCCGGTCAGAGCGACCCGGCGCACGTCGGCCTTGCCATCGCCGTCCGTGTCTTTGAGATAGAGTAGATCGGGCGCGGAGCCGACGTAGACGCCGCCGTCCCAGCACGCCACGCCCGTGGGGTTCGGGACGTCCGAAGCGAAGACGGTGCTCTTGTCGTAGACACCGTCGCCATCCGTGTCTTCGAGCCGGCGCACAAAGCCCTTGGTGTGAGCCGTCGCGGTGACATAGTCGTTGTACTCGGCGAACTCCGCGACGTAGAGCCGGCCGTCCTCATCGAAGTCCAGGGCGACGGGGCTCCGTAAGAGCGGTTCAGCCGCCGCCAGCTCAACGCGGAACCCGGGCCGCGGAACGAACGATGCACGCGACTCTTCCGGCGTCTTCAGCGGGACCCGCGGCAGCTCGGCGGCGTAGTCCGGCTCTTTGGTATCTTTCTTCGCGGGAGGTTCATCTGCGCCCAGTCCGGCAAATGCCAGTGCAATGCCCACGAAGGCGGCAACGAGGGGCAGCTTGCGATGCAGATTCATGGGAAGTTGATCCGGGGGCGTTGTTGGTGGGTTCTGGCGGGCCGGTGAGCGATGGCCGTGGGCCGTGCTCAGAATACTGCGCCGAAAAACTGATGGCCAGCGCGGTGTCGCCTTACCGGCATCGAGAACGTGGTGTAAGAAGTGAACTCGTCACCGCGGCTCAGGGAAGGATCCGCACACCGACGGCCGTGTTGAGGGCGAGCATGCTTCTGCGGTGGCGCACGAGAGCGTCGCGATATCGCCGGACGAGCTCGTTGTAGTCGCGCTGAACCTTGTAATAGCCGAGGGCGTCGTTCGCACCCGCGATGTAGAGCGTGAAGGCATCGTCCCGCATCTGTCGGGCGGAGGGGATTGCGTTCCGTTCGAGTTGACGGACGACGGCGCGGCTCAGGGTGTACTCGCGGAGGGCATGGGTGACTTCCGACGCCACCTCGCGCTCACGGACATTCAGTTCCATCCGCGTCTG
>DAIDJG010000376.1 GCA_027451445.1 Singulisphaera sp. | reverse complement strand
TCCGGAGTTGCTCGACTGGCTCGCAGGCGAGCTCGTCAGGCGGAAGTGGTCGATCAAGGAGATGCATCGGCTGATCCTTACATCTCAGGCCTATCGGCGCTCGGCCCGGCACCCGGATCCGCAAAGGCTGGCCGAGCTCGATCCGCTCGGCACCAGCACCGCCGCGTTCCCTGTCCGCAGGCTCTCGGCCGAGGAGCTGCGCGACGCGATTCTCGCCGCCACCGGTGAGTTGACTCGGCGCGTCGGTGGCATCCCCTGTCGGCCCGAGATGAATGCAGAGGTTGCATACCAGCCCAGGCAGGTGATGGGCACGTTCGCCGAATCGTGGCAACCCAACCCACGTCCCGAGGACCGTCACCGCCGCTCGCTCTATATGCTTCGCCTCCGCGGCCTGCGCGATCCCTTTTTCGAGGTCTTTGACCACCCGGTCTCGGAATCGTCGTGCGAGTTGCGAACGGCGTCAATCGTGGCGCCGCAGGCATTCACGCTCTTCAACTCCAAATCGACCTACATTCGGGCGCTAGCGCTCGCATCCTCCGTCCGCAAGGCGACGAACGACGAAGCGATCCTCGACGTGTTCGAACGCATCCTCGGCCGTGCACCGAACGACTCCGAACAATCCGCCTGCCTCAAACACCTGGAACTTATGATCGAACGCCACGCCCGGCTGAAATTCGAGAAACCGTCACCGCCCATTTCGATCGAACGCGAGGCGGTCGAAGAGAACACTGGCGAGACGTTTCGCTTCACCGAGCCCCTCGAAATGGCGGCGAACTTCATCCCGGACGTTCACCCGGCGGACTGCACCGCCGAGGTGCGGGCGCTCGCCGAAGTTTGCCTGGTCCTGTTCAATAGCAACGAGTTCCTGACGGTGGAGTGACTCCTGATGATGACTCGTCGCGACTTCGTCTATGGCCTGGGAGCGTCGCTCGGGAGCGTCGCGTTCTCGTCGCTGCTGGCGGCCGAGGATCGAGCTGAGCCAAAGCCGCACCACACGCCGAAAGCGAAGCGAGTGATCTTCCTCATGATGGAGGGGGGACCGAGCCACATCGACACGTTTGACCCGAAGCCGAAGCTGGCAGAGCTGCACCTCAAGGAGTTTCAGCGGAGCGGAAAGACTCAGTCCGCCATGTCGAGCGGCAAGCGCTACTACGTGCAGTCGCCGTTCGCCTTTCACCGTTGCGGCCGCAGTGGTGCGACCATGGCGAAGAACTGGGAACACCTTAGCAAGGTGGCGGACGAGCTCTGTTTCTACCGAGGTTGCCAGGTCGACTCGGTGAATCACCCGACGGCCCTTTACCAGATGAACACCGGGAACCGATTTGGGGGCGACCCTGCGTTCGGTGCCTGGACGACGTATGGACTCGGCTCCGAAAACCGCGACCTCCCCGGATTCGTGGTGCTGCCTGAAATCTCGTACCCACAAGGAGGCGCCGCGAACTGGGGCAATGGTTTTCTCCCCGCCCGATTTCAGGGCACGCCCCTCCGCCCGTCGGGTTCGCCGATTCTGGACCTTAAGCCAATGCCGGAGGTCACTCCCGAACATCAACGGCTGAACCTCGACCTGCTGTCCCGTCTCAACACCGAGCATGCCAAGAACCACCCGGCCCAGGCCGAATTGCTCGCCCGGATGGAGAGCTACGAGCTGGCCTTTCGCATGCAGGCCGTTGTGCCGGAGTTGCTGGACATCACCGGTGAGTCGAAGGCGACGCTGGAGCTCTATGGCGTCGGCCGGGAACCGACACATGAGTTCGGCAAGCGCTGTCTGCTGGCTCGCCGCCTCGTCGCGAAGGGCGTGCGGTTCGTACAACTCTACGCAGGCTCCTGGGACAGCCACGACTACATCGAGCGTGCCCACGGCTCGCTCGTCAAGCGCGTCGACCAGCCCATCGCCGCCCTGATCCACGACCTGAAGCGCACTGGCCTTCTCGAGGACACACTCATCGTCTGGGCCGGCGAGTTCGGCCGCTCGCCCGATAATGGCGTTCGGATGGGCACGGCCTTCGGTCGCGATCACAACCCGAAGGCGATGACAATCTGGCTCGCCGGTGGTGGTGTCAACGCCGGTCACACCATAGGCCAGACCGACGAGACTGGCGCCGAGGCCGTGGAGTGCGTCCATCATGTCCGCGACCTGCACGTCACGCTGCTGCATCTGCTCGGCCTGGATGACAACAAGCTCACGTACTACCACGCCGGCCGCTTCAAGCAACTGTCGCAATTCGGCGGACAGGTGATCAAGGACCTGGTCGCTTAGGCGAGCGGCCAATGATCGTGGCCCTCGCGCTTCGCGTGAGGTCTACAGTGGGTAAGCCGTGCTTCGCCGTTCGCCTATGGCCTCGAAGCATCTCGCTTTCTCTGAACGTGAAGTCGTCGGTGGCACCGACCCTGAGTCACGCTCAGGACTAACATCCCTGCTTGCTGGGCAGTTTGGAACCGTACCACCCGATCCCTCGCGAGCCGACTCTGACAGGCGCGTGAAAACACCACGACCCGAGCACGGTGCCCGGGTCGCGTGGAGGGTCGGTCGGGTGGGATATGGGACAGATCGCCTTTGCGTTGAGCGCAGGCGGGACTTAGTTCCCCAGGATCTTGGGGACGTCGGCCACGATGGCCTTGATGTTTTCCTCGGTCAATTCGCCCTTGAAGGCGTGATTGGCCTTGACCTTATGGCCGGACCACATCAGGACCGTAACGTCTGCGTTCGGGGCGACCTCGTAATCCGGAGGACCGTCCGGGCTCTCGCCGATGGTGAGAGGGACGTGCGTGATTCCGGCGGTTGTCGCCACCTTCTTGAGGTCGTCGGTGGGATTCTCACCCTTCTTCGGGATGAGCACAACAAAGCTCTTGAGCTTGCGGTTTTCGCCAATCTTCGAGTCGATCTGCTTGACCAAACTGGTCAAGGGTTCGGAGGTCTTGCGGGCGAAGACGCAGACCACCGGAGAACTGCCGTAGGCTCACCGGTAACAGAGGGTTTTACCCTTGTTCGGGCCGGTGACGTC
>DAIDJG010000375.1 GCA_027451445.1 Singulisphaera sp. | reverse complement strand
GCGGGTGCGGGAATCACCTTCAGCAGCGCGGTTGATGGCGCGATCCCCAGCACAAATGCTCTCACTCTCCACGCCGGGACCGGCGGGTCCGTCCTGTTCTCATCGCCCGTCGGCAGTTCGATCCAGCTCGGGCCTCTGACGGCCGATGGTGGTAGTTTCACCGGCCAAGCCATCAAGGCCGACTCGGCGGTGTCGTTGACGTTCCAGAACGACGTCAACCTGAATGGCATCCTCGACGGCGGCTCCGGGACGATCGCCATCAACGCCAACCAGGATGGCAGTGGGACCCAAACGCTCAATCAGTCCAGCACAATCGAGACCACCAATGCCTCGGCGAGCGCGGTTCTGATCACGGTCAACACACCGAGCGGCGGCACAGGAAGCTACGCGCTCAAGGACATCGTCGCTGGGGCGGGCACCGGGACGGATGGCAGCACCGTGGCCATCACCGTCTACAACGGGGCGATCACCGACGGCAACGGCTCGAGCACCAATGTCACCGCCGGCAACCTCGCGCTCATCGCGGCCACAGGAATCGGCAGCGCCGATTCCCTCGAGACCAAGGTTAGCACGCTGGCGGCCAGTAACTCGGACGCCAACTCGTCCACCGGAACGGCCTCGGGGAACATCCTGATCGACAACAGCGTCGGCAGCCTGCTGAGCATCGACACGGTTTCCTACGGGGCTGGTCCGAGCACGCTCTCCGGCGTTACCAACGCGGACCCGGCGTTCGGTGCCGGCACGATCGTCATCACCAACGCGAGCCCGATCACCGTCAGTCAAAAGGTGACCGACTCCGCCGGTGGCGACATCACGATCAACGCCATGAGCGCGGGGACCTTGACGATCAGCGCCGATATCACGGCCTCGAACGGCAACGGCAACATCCAACTCCTCGGCGGGACCATCGTCCAGGACTCCAACTCCGTGGTTTCCGCCGCCGGCGCCGGCACGATCCTCTACGATAATCACACCAACGCCGGCAGCGACATCCTGATGAGCCAGGACACCCAGGCCGTCAGCGACCATGGCACGATCACCCTCGACGCTGCTCGCAACGTCGCACTCGGCAACCTGACCACCACCGACCAGAACGTCACCGTCACCGCCGGAACCGGGGCGATCACCAACAACAACGCCGGCGGGACGATGAACGGCGGGCCGTCGAACATTGACATCAACACAAGCACGACCGTCTTCGTTTTCAGCCCATTGATGACCTTGACAGCCGCGACGGGCATCGGCACCTCGGGCACACCTTTGACCACTGCGGTGCCGAATGTGACGGCCACGACCACCAGCGGCGGCATCTACATCAACAACACGGGCTCACTCAACGTCGTTTACTCCAGCATGGCGGCGCCGGGCATTACCGCCGGCAGCGGCGACGTGGTGGTCACCCTCGGAGGCCCCAGTCCCGTCTTCAACGTCCCATCGTCGCCCAACGTCGCGCAGGTCAATACCGGCTCCGGCACCGTGGTACTCTCGTTGGCCAATGAAACCACAACCTCAGCCTCATTGCCGGGAACATTCAACATCCTTGGCTATCTCGACGACTCAACCGGCAACGTCCAACTCGTCGGTGGACCGGGGACCGACGCCTTCCTGATCTACACGACCCACAACACGCCGATCACGCTCTACGGCCACGCCACGAGCGGCAACGCCGACACTTACGACGTTTACCTGGCCTCGTCGTTCAACAACGTGGCCACGGGCGGGTTCGGCGTGACCCAGGCGGGCACGGTGGCGATCAACAACTCGGGCGTGACAGGCACGGCCACGACGCAGGCGACCGTCTTCGGCGACGCTGATGGATCGACCTACCACATCAACGACGACCTCAACACGGTGACAAACTACCGCAACGAGGTCTTCGCGCTCCCGGTCAGCGGAAGCCCCGCCAATCAGACGGTGTCCTTCGACAACGGCCTGCAAAACCTCACCGTCCTGGGCCAGAACACGATGGCCCCCACGGGCGGCGGTGATATCTTCGACGTTTTCGCCTCGCAGTACACCGCCATTTCCGTCAATGCCAACAGCCCCACGGCTCAGACCACCACGGCCCTCAACCTGCCGGGCGACGTCTTCAACTACATCCAGCGCTTTGTGACTCAGGGGGTGCCATCGAGCGGCCCGGTCTCGACGATCACCAACGTCACGTTCAACACCATCTTCACGCAGTCGGTGCCCTTGCCCGGCACGGCCTACAAGAACATCACGTTTGCCAACTTCGAGACCCTCAACCTCAATCCGCCGACGTTCCCGGCCTATCCGACCCACCCCGGCGACGTGCGCCAGTTCGACTTCAACTCCGCGACCTCGCCCACCCAGACCTACTACACGAGCGTCGTGCCCACCAAGAAATACATTGGGGGCTACACGGGGACGAATTTCGGCTGGTCGACGTCGAACGGTCTGCTCGCCGTGGATAACGGGACCCCGAACTCCCTCCTCCGCGACGGCCACGCCGCCCTCAGCGGGACCTACTCCTTTGACGTGACGGATGCCGGCTACTATCTCGTGAATGTCACGCTCGGCAATCGCGCCACGGCGTTGTCGAAGATGAGTATCTCCGCGAACGGTGGGCTTGGCACGATCTCCGAGTACTCGAACGTCAGCACGCTCGCCGGTCAATTCATCTCCGAGACGTTCGTGGTCCAGGTCGCGGGCGCTCAGCCTCGGCTGGACGTGCTCCTGAGCGGCAACGGGACTGGCGGCTACTTCGAGATCAACTCGCTGGAAGTTCAGCCGGCCAAGCTCTTGACGATGGGTCTTTACACCACGGCCTCGAACCCCGTTGCCAACGGGACCTCGATCGACACCATTTACGGCTACGATCCCGACCATCCCAACGCGCTGGTCAGCGTGGCCGCCACGGCCGGAACCATCGTCACCCCCGACGCCAGCACGTACTACGCCGGCACCCAGGTGATGACGGACGCGACGGGGCATTTCAGCTTCCAGGTTCAGCGGCCGACCGCTGCCGTGACGAACTTCATCTCGGCTCTGCCGGTGACCGAAGGTTCAGCGACGCCCAACCCTGCGGTGAGCCCGCTCACCACGTTGCCTCCGTTGCGAACGGGCGTCATGGCCCTCCAGTATCTCGTCCCCGCGGTCCAGAAGTTCGACTTCAACGCCAGCAGCAATGTCACGGCGACGGGCTACACGCCTGTCCGGGGGAGCCAGGTCTACAACGGCACCAATGGCTACGGCTGGACCTCCCCGGCCTCCGAGTTCGACCGTCTCGGCCCCACCGCCCTGCGTCGCGACGGCGACTTCGCCGACATCGACACCTTCGATGTGCAGGTCAACCCGAACACGACGTACACGGTGCGTCTCTACCTTGGCGACGCCTCCGTCGTACGCGATAACATCACCGCGACGGTCGACGGCCACAACATCACAGGCAGTGGCGGCGGACCGAACGGTCTGGACACGTTGGCCGGCCAGTTCGTTGTCGCGACCTACACGTTCACTACCGCGCCCGCCGAGAGCTTCGCTCAGATTCACCTCGACGGTGGTGGTGGCGTCAACGACCTGAATCCCTACTTCTCCATCGTGGGGATGGACGTGTTCCAGGGCAACCTCGGTGGTCCCAACGACCCCGGCGTGCAGGCCATGCAGGCGGCGTCGGCGCAGGTCGCCGGGCCGAACACCCCGGTGCTCACCCAGACCGAGTTGGCTCCCGTCATCAAAGACGCCATCGCTCTGTGGGCCAAGGCGGGCGCCACGCCGGCCGAGTTGGCCATGTTGCGGAACACGTCCGTAACGATTGCCAACCTCGACGCACAGGGCGAACTCGGGTTCACCGACGCGAACAGCCAGGTCGTCATCGATAGCACGGGCGACGGTTACGGCTGGTACATCGGCGGGCGCCGGGGCCTTGCCAGGTCGGGCGAATACGACCTGCTGACCGTCCTGGCTCACGAGTTTGGCCATGTCCTCGGCCTGTCAGACGTCTCGGCCGCGACCCAGCCGCACAACGTCGAGGTTGGGGTGCTGTCGCTCGACACCCGCCTGGTACCGACCCACGCCGACGTGATCCTGGCCACGAGGGGTGTGACGGCGGCGAAGGCGAAAGCGTCGTCGCTGCACACACACGTCGATCGCGCCCTGGCTGATTTGATGGGCCACGGGGTCGGGCATGCGACGAAGCTCTCCGCTGGCACGCGGATCGGCGCGGCACATCCCCACGCCCCGAAGCTTGGCAAGCCTTGAGCGGCGAACGCTCGTTCGGTTGATTGGGAAGCGATGCGACAGGCTATTGTAGGGCGGGCAGTGCCCACCCTACATGTGTTTTCGCGTGGGCCTCGGACATAAGCTCAGCGCATGGACCGCGCAAAAAGCGACACCATTTCCGGCGTTCGGATTCACCGCAGGTTGAGCTGCCACGACACTCCGAATTGATCGTTGATCCACGCGAACTTGGTACTGAACCCGTAACCCGCCGGTGGCATGAGTACGGACCCGCCGGACGAGAGCTGGCCGAATGCCGAATCCAGCTCGGCCTCGCTTTCGCACTCGACGAACAGGGAAACCGATGGAGTGAACGTGAAGCCGTGCTTGACCGGGCTGTCGATGCACATGATCGGTTGACCCGAAACCGTGAAGTCGGCCCGCTTCACGCTGCCCTCCGCGCCCGGCTCGCCGGGGCCGTACCGCTCGATGCGGTTGACTGCTGAGTTGGGGAACAGGCTGATATAGAAGTTCATCGCTTTCTCAGCACACCCTTCGAACATCAGGAACGGCACGACCGAATCCGCCACGGAACGACTCCTTGATGCAGCCACGACCCTACCGAGGAACAAACACGCTCCTGACGGTGCGGATAAAGAGGCTCAACATTACCAGGAGTCGCCGCGGCGGGCCACGTCCGATGCAGCGACCTCCGCAAAGCTACAGCTTGGTCAGCCTTTGCCGAGTAACGATGGACCGAAACTCCGAGCTCCATTGGCCGCGCCCGAAATCTGGGGTAGCTGCGCAATCGGCTTCATTGGGATTCGAGGCTCAACATGACGTCGGCACCCGTTCCTGGAATGCAAAAGGGGATCTGACCGGATCATCGTCCGGTCAAACCCCCTCAAGTGCAACACGTGTTTGCGTCTAGCTCTTTTCAGCGACGTCCCGAAATTGGGCCGTTACTTGATAAAGAGCATTTCCTGATACGTCGGGAGCGGCCAGAGGTCGTCGGCGACGAGGCCTTCAAGCTTGTCGCCCGCGGTGCGGACGGCGTTCATGGCCGGAATGATCTTGTCGTGCGAGTACTTGGCGTGCGACAGGCTGTCGCCGTCGACGTGATGCTCGCTGACTTCCTCCAGGACGTCGATCGCGGTTTCGAGCTCTTCGATCGTCGTCACCAGTTCGCTCAGCAACGCCGATTGGGTCTTGGGCACCGCGGCGCCGGTGGCCTTCAGGTTGGCGATCGCCTGAGCGACCTCCGACTGGTAGCGCAAGGATGCCGGCAGGATCATGCGCTTCGCAATCTGAATGGTCAGTTGCGACTCGATGTTGACGGTCTTCTTGTAGTTCTCCAGCAAGATCTCATACCGGGAGTGAACTTCACGCTCGGAGAGAACGCCGTACTTGCCGAAGAGCGCGATGCTCTTGGGTGAGATCAGATCGGGGAGGCTGTCGATGGTGCTGCGGCGGTTGGGCAAGCCGCGCTTCTCGGCCTCGCTGTGCCAGGCCTCGGTGTAGTTGTCGCCGTTGAAGATCACCTGCTTGCTCTCGGCGATCAGCTTGGGCAGAAGGGCCTGGATTTCCGAGTTCAGGTCCTTGCCAGCGGCGACGCCCTTCTCGAGCACAGTGGCGATCTCGTCGAGGCTCTCGGCTACGATCGTGTTGAGGACGATGTTCGGCCCGGAGATCGACTGGCTCGAACCCACGGCGCGGAACTCGAACTTGTTGCCGGTGAACGCGAACGGGCTGGTGCGGTTGCGGTCGCCCGGGTCGCGCGGCAGTGTCGGCAGGACAGAGACGCCCACGGTCATCGTGCCGCCGGTCTTGGTGCTCTTGGCGCCGCCTTTTTCGATCTGGTCGACGATGTCCTGAAGCATGTCGCCCAGGAACACCGAGATGATCGCGGGTGGGGCTTCGTTGGCACCCAGACGGTGGTCGTTGCCGGCGTAGGCGATCGCGACGCGGAGCAGGTCGCCATGCTTCGCGACGGCGCGCAGGACCGCAGCCAGGTAGACGAGGAACTGGGCGTTATCGTGCGGGGTGTCTCCCGGCTTCAGGAGGTTGTTCCCGAGGTCGTCGGACATCGACCAGTTCAGGTGCTTGCCCGAGCCGTTGACGCCGGCGAACGGCTTCTCGTGGAGCAGCAGTTGGAGACCGTAGCGGTCGGCGATCCGCTTCATCGTCTCCATGACCAGCATGTTGTGGTCGGTCGCGACGTTGGCGTTCTCGAAGATCGGGGCGATCTCGTACTGCGACGGGGCGACCTCGTTGTGGCGGGTCTTGACCGGGACGCCGAGCTTGTACAACTCGGTTTCGGTTTCGAGCATGCAGGCCAGGACGCGCTCGGGGATGGAGCCGAAGTAGTGGTCCTCCATCTCCTGGCCCTTGGGGGGCTTGGCGCCGAAGAGGGTGCGGCCGGCGTTGATCAGGTCGGGACGGGCGTAATAGAAGTTCTTGTCGATCAGGAAGTATTCCTGCTCAGGACCCGCCGTCGTGTGGACGCGCGAGGCCTTCGACCCGAACAGCTTCAAGACGCGCAGGGCCTGGTTGCTGAGAGCGTCCATCGAGCGGAGCAGGGGGGTCTTCTTGTCGAGTGCTTCGCCGGTCCAGGAGCAGAAGGCGGTCGGAATGCAGAGGGTGATCCCGTTGGGGTTCTCGAGGATGAACGCCGGGCTGGTGGGGTCCCACGCGGTGTAGCCGCGGGCCTCGAACGTGGCGCGGATGCCGCCGGAGGGGAAGCTCGAGGCGTCCGGCTCGCCGCGGACCAACTCGCTGCCGCGGAACTCGCTGATGGCCTGGCCGCCGTCGTTCGGCGCCAGGAACGAGTCGTGCTTTTCCGCAGTCAGGCCGGTCATCGGCTGGAACCAGTGGGTATAGTGCGTGGCGCCGCGTTCCATCGCCCATTCGCGCATGGCCGTCGCCACGATGTCGGCGACGGTCGGGTCCAGCGGCGCACCTTTCTTGATGGTGTTCCGCAGGGCCTTGAACACATGATCCGGCAACCGCGTGCGCATCACTTCTTCGTTGAAGACGTTGGACGCGTACAGTTCGCGGAGCGGCTTGTGCTTCTCCTTCAGGTTAGGACGGTGGCCTTTCGTGGACCACGACGTGATGGCGTTGATAGCGTTCTGGCGGGCGGTGGAATGTTCCATGGGAGAACTCCGAACAAAGTCGAAAAACAGGGAGCGGATTTCGCTCGACCCCTACCCGGTCCGAACAAGGTCGGTCCGGGCTGAACCGGAACTCGCGCGAGAGGACCATCCGGCCGCACGCTGCGCCGAATCGAAGCCGCACTGCGCATCGAGAACGCGGAGCTTGGGAACACCGTGTCGTGAGGGAAAGCCGTCCTGTCCATCGTCAACGCACACCGAAACCGAACCGGAATCGGTCGCGAGCAGCGCACCGACCGGACGAGAGCTCGAAGGCGAAACGATGGGGAGAACAGCTTGCGAGCCGACTTGAGCCTGTCGCCTCGCCCTTGAGAGCAGCGCCAGAGGCGCTACGCGTCGAGTTCGGCCGGAAAAGGTCAAGTCGTGTCGCCTCAGCGGGAGAGACGCCGGTCCTGCAATTCGGTTGGAGACCGCCACAAGTCTTGAGGCGGTCTCCCCAATCCCATTCTCGCTGGGGCACGATTATAGCGGTGGGTCTGCACGTTTGCCAGACCCACCGCAAATGGAGTCGGATGTGGGGTTTGACCCAATACGATTTAGAGTCTGTCCCAATAGGGCGGGAAGCGAGAAATGGGGACTGGCTCCGGACGTCTTCGGACGGTGCCTGTCCCCATTTCTCGCTTCCCGCTCCGCCGGAAAACGGGGACAGGCACCTCG
>DAIDJG010000374.1 GCA_027451445.1 Singulisphaera sp. | reverse complement strand
TTCGGGGAGCGAAAGTCGACTCTCGCTGCCGCATTGCGTTTTCCGTGCGGTTCGATCAAAACGCGCAACTTCAAAATTGCGAAGGGGGGGTGGGGATGGGCCGTCCGATGTGTGCAATTCAGCCACTGACTGCTCTCCTGTGTTCAACAGTGGAGGGAATGGGACCAGCCGGATACGATCGCTGACTCCCCACCCGCCCTACCCCCCCTTCCCAAGGGGGGGAGTTATCTGTTTCTGCGTTGAACGGGGGGGATTTGCGATGCGCGAACGGCATGGCAATCCGATTCAGCCGCACGATCCGACGCGATTTCCTGCAGGGCGTCGCGCATCAACTCCCGGCGCTCTCGGGGCAGATGATGCCAGGCGGCACAGAGGTCGTCTTCTCCGAGCCCGAACCGGCCCATTGTTTCCAGCGCCTGATCTCGTCTCGCGGACTGCGACGATTGAAGCGCGAGGCGAAGCGGCTGAAGCCAGCGTTCCGTTTCGGCAAGCTCCGTAGCGAGTGCTTCGAGACGGTTGACGGTTTCCCGGCATTCCGCGTCGAAGTGTCGCCCGCCGAGAGCCTCGCGCCAATCGGCAGCGTTCGCAATCTCGGTGAGTCGTGTCGCAGTCTGCTTCAGAGTCATGCGGCCTGGAACGAATGCGAGTGTCGATGCCGAGACTTCTCGCGTTGCGCGTGCCACGAAGACGTGCGGAACGCCCGAGTGCCACGGATGGAGCTCCAACGGCCGGAGGATCACGAGTCGCCCGATCCCTTCGTAGTCGGTGTAGGGCTCGGCGTACTCTTCCGTTCGCATATAAATGATCGGTGTCAATGGGCCAGCCAGCCGTTGCAGCTCGCCGCGCAGGAACCGGGCCATTGCGACTGGTCCGAGGTCGCGAAACAGGACAGGGCAGGCTTCGGCGTTCCCGATCTGTCGCAACTCCGCACCGGTATGGAAGCGATAGCGCGTGAGATTGTCGGCGGGATAGACGGCACCGTCGGCAGCCCGATCGTTGTAGCGTTCCGGTGTCTCGATCATGGCATCACCATTTGCCTCGGCGGCCCCTTTGAGACGCGCGCTCCTCCTGAAGTTTTCGCAGATACGCCATGCGTTCCTCGGCAGACTCACGGGCGGTCTCGGCCTCGGCGAGTAGCCGGCCGTAGTCGAGCCGTTCAAGCCTTTGCCGCGACTGCGCGTCGCTTTCGCCGACAATGCTGGCCCCGAGCCGCTGCAGCCAGCTTCGCGTGAACTCTTCAACGCGCAGCGGACTCTGACGGAGCAATTCGAGCGTCAGCAATTCTGACGATTTCGCGAACTCGAGGAAGCTCGCCGCTACGTGCTGAGGCGCCGGCGCGCGTAACACGAGCGGGAGTTGGGCGTGGAGCGGGTCGAAGTCGAGCGCGTTCACGATCAGGGCCAGCCGGCGCCAGGCCTCGGCGTCAAAGGACTGCGCCGCGGTGTCGAACTCTTTGGGGGTCAGCGGTGCGACATTCGCGTCGCGGCACGCGTCCGCAAGGCGCGCACGCACAAGATCCGGCTCGACGGTGACCGACGCCCACCTTGGGACGTCTTCGTTCATCCACGCCAGCAGGGAGTTCAACTCGACCGACGCGCTGGCGGGTTTAGTTTCCCGTCCTTTGAAGAGTCGTTTAGAGATCGCCATGCGTCCTCTCCGGGAACAGCGCTCGCGCGAGGTCGGCCGCCATGCGCGGGAAGTCATCCATCGGGTCGATCGCGATGCCCTTGGCTCCGAGCGCTCGGTAGTGGCCGAGTCGCTCGGGGTTCGGCCGGTGCATCATGAGCACGAATTGCGGCGACTCGGAGACAGCTTCTGCGAGGATTCTACGGCTCGCGGCAGCCTTTGCGTAGTTCTGGTCGAAGTCTGGGTCGGTGATCACGACGCGGATTGGCTGTTGAGTGCGGCATTGCCGCACGGAGTCGCGGAGGACTGGGAACGGAAACTCGGTCCCGCCGCCGATGTAGTGCATCAGGAAACGCGACAGCTCGACCTCGGATCGGCACCAGGTCCAGTAGGCCACGTGCCCGCCGGAATAGAGCAACGCCCGCGCCCAGCCGCCGGCGCGGATGGCGGCGACGACGAGGATTTGTGCCGCCAGAGTCATCGCGTTTCGCGCCGTGCGAGGGTCGGGCATCGAGCCGCTGACGTCGAGATAAACCTCGATCCGGGGCTGCCAGAAGGGGACGTCGTAGCCCTCGAACTCCGCAACGCGCACGCGTTTCTGGGGCATCACGGCACCGAGAACGTCGCCGCGGCCGGTCAAGGTGGCGAGCCAGTCGATGTCGCGCACGGGGTCACCGGGCTCCCAGTCGTCGAGAGTCGTCGGCACGACGGCGTCGCCGAAAAGGCGCTGAGGGGGCGGTTTGAAGAGGTACTTCTCGGCCTCCTGGCGATAGTACGCAGCCATGATCTCGGGGACTTGTTCCGCGTTGATCCCCCCCTGCCCTGGCAGTCCCAGGATGCGCTCAGCGAGGGCGTCAGGGCCGTTCAGGAGCTCGCCCTGTTCGACGGTGATCCAGCCTTCGGCGATCGCGCGCCGGATCGCTTCGATTTCGCGAGCGTCGGGAGTCAGCGCGGCGGCCCAATCGTCGGCGCTCGGATCGGCGCAGCCGCATTCGTAGGGATTGGTGACTTCGCGCTTTTCGCCCTCCTGAGGCTTCAGATAGCGACTGATGACCGAAACGAAATAGAGGAACTGTGTGTAGAGGTTTGGTCCCAGGACGAACAGGTCTTGCGACAGCACCTGCGCGTCCGCGCGGGCGCCCGGGCAGGCGTTTTCGAAGGCCGCACGATCGTTCCCCATGAGTGCGCCCGGCTCGAGACCCCAGAGTTCCTCGTAGATCGTGAGATAAAAGAGGAACGCCGGGTCGCGCTCCCATGGGAATTCGCCAGCGAACGCCTGGTAGATCCGCACGAGCTGGTCCTGAAGGTCGTGGCCCAGGCGCTCGTTGATGAGAAGGTCGGTGAACAGGTTGATCACCGAGTATCCCTCGATGGGAATCAAAGGGCGCTCGATGAGCCGCAACCGTGCATCGACCGCCAGGCTGCCGGGGTAGCGGACGTGATGGCCGACTTCGTGCGCGAGGAGCGCCTCGATGCAATCAATGAGATCCTTCTCCCGAATCTGCGGACTGTTCAGCTCGATCTGCCGGGTTCCGAGGTGTATGCGCGCGATCCCCTCTTGCTCGGCGTTCGCGATCGGCTCGCTCAGCAGGAGGAAGCGCGACCAGTGGGATTGCGCCCTTGGCCAGGCTTCGGCGATGGCCTGTGTCACGGATTCATCGGCGGTCGTGTCGTGGAGTTGGCTCATCATGTCGACTCCACGATCCAGAGGCGCTGGGAGTCCGCGGCGCTCACCACCACGAACCCGGCCTGAGCGGTCAGGATGCGATGGGGATGTCCGACATGGGGGAGATCGATGGCGAGCTCGCCGACCTGCAGTCGCTTCTCCCCGCACTGAACGCTCGGACCTGGCGCGTCCTCGTCGCAGGCGTCGAGGTGCGGAAAGAGCCCAAGGATCCGGCTCTGACCGCCCTTCCGCAGGAGTACGCCGAGATGGACGTCCGGTGCCCGTCGATCGCGAATACAGAGCACCGATGGAGCTGCGAGCACCATGTCGCCGGGGAGGAACGGGTCGTGCGCCGGCCGTGCGTCGAGGACGGCGATCTGAAGCGGTCCTTCCCAGCTCGCGGGTTCCGACGGCGACAAGGCGGGACCCAGCACCCGCAACAAAAAGGATTCAGCGTCGCCGACCCGACCAAGTTCGCTGGTGAAGGCGGAGACGTAGCGATCCATCCAGGCGGGTCCGTTGAGCAGCCCCTCGCCCAGGTTCCAGATCTTGGCCAGCGCATCAAGGCGCGCGTGAGGGGGCTCGACGTGGAGGAATTCGGGAATCAGGTGAAGCAAGCCGAACTCGAGGAAGCTGGACCGGATGGGGCCGTCGGAATTGAGGGTTTGGTGGTGCTTGAGATATCCCGCACCGAGCGCTTCGCGCAGGAGCTTCAAATAGGCGGTCAACGTGGCTGCATTGGTGGAGTCGGGTTGCCGGGCGAGGGCGTCGCGCAGGCTGACGGCAGGCCCTCGAGTGAGCTCGTCGAAGCGTGCTTGGTCCCACTGTGCGTGCAATCGTTTGCCTTCGGCCGCGATCTGGGGTGCCAGTTCCTCGAGAACGCCGATCATCGCGGTGCCCCCGCCAAGGTGTCGAGCTGTTCTTGGTAACGATCGTGCAAACCCTTGAGAAGTACGAGATCGGCGTGTACCGGGCCATTCAGCTCATTCTTGCGCAAGAGCGACTCGAGTGCGCGACGGACGCGTTCCAGCCGCTTCCGAAGCTCGGCCGGTGGTGGCGTGTCCCGTGTGGCGCCGGCTTCCTTGACCAGCTTCAACACCTCGGCCCGTGCCGGCTGATACCCTGCGCGCTGTTCCAGCGAGCGGGCGAAGAGCTGATGCAGCCAGGAGACGCGATCGGTGAGGTAGACCTGGTTCTCGAGCTTTTGAAAGAACGCACTGAGCACGTTGGGCTGAAGCTTCTCATGCAGGACCCAGGGCAGCAGACAGCGCACATCGTCGATCCCGACCTCGGGCTGGCCTCGGAAATAAGCCAGAGCCTTGGCCAGGTGAATGAGCGCCTGATACGCGCGGGCGGACACGCCATTCTCGGTCTGCGTGCAGAGGTTTACATGCTTGTCGAGCGGGCAGTCCTCATTGCACACGTGCCCAACGCGACGGCCGGCGAGGTGCAATGTGTCCTTGTTCTGGTAGTCGAGACGGTCCGAAGCACGCCGGCAGAAGTCGAGCTGGCCGAGCAGGAATCCGAGCACGTCGCGCACCTCGGCCGGTACGGGGACGGCTCGGATCTCGCGGTCGGCGGCCTCCAATTCCACATCGCTGAACACCAGGTCGGCCGGTACAAACTCTTCGGGCGATCGACTCGCCGCGATTCGCTCAACCAGTGCGTCGAGCCCCGGCGCATGGAACGGTGTGCAGCGCACCACGACGTCGATCCGGTCCTTGAGCGCTTCGATGACAGGAAACGTTCCCCCGCCGGCATCATCGTTCGCGGTCAGGAACCACGCCGAGTTCCCACAATGGACAATCTGTTCGTACATTTCCGCATAACCTTCGGCCATGAGGGAGAGGAGTGCGGACTGCGTCTTTGTCGGGATGCGGTTGTATTCATCAATGATCTTGACCCGCATCGAAATCCAGCGCCTCCAGGCGACCCGGATCGCGGTCGTCTCGCGTGCCTGGATGAGCTCGCTCGGCAAAGGGCTCCCGAGGAGATCGGCAATCGTCAATTGCGGGTGCCCGTGTTGAATCGCGTGGCGGATCTCGTCGAGCGAAGATCCTGCCAGCAATCCCATGAGCGTCGCAATTGTCGTCTTGCCTCGCCCGGGCCCGCCGATGATGAGCAGCCGCCGCGAGGTCATCAGGGTCAACAGCGGTAGGAGAATGAAGGACGCGTAGCTCGTCTCGCGATGGACGGCGACTTTTCCTTCCGATCCGCCGAGCACGACGGGAGGCCCGAATTCGAGGTCGCGATAAGGCGCGTGGAGAGCCTGGCCGGCGATCCATCGGTACGCACGTCGGAACTTCTCCGCAAGTCCAGGGACGGCACGCGGTGCCAGCCGGAGGGTCTGGTCAGGTTCAACGACCGCGCGGCCTTGGAGCCAGGACTGGAGCAGCGTTTCGGCGTTCAATGCGCAGGGACTCCTGTTGGACTTTAGACTGCAATCGTGCGTTCAAGGTTCGCCCAACGCTTCGAATTTGCACTCTCAGCGGGTGGGTGCCCGCAAGAGAAAACCGCGTTCTCGAAGTATCTTCGTTGAGGAGCGCACGTTCTTGGAGTAAGTCGAAGTTCGGAGCCGACGGGGCGCTCACTTCTGCCTGGGTCGTCTCCTGCGTACGACGGGTAGATGGGACGACCACGGTTGGTGGGACGAAGTTTGGTATTCCATTCCGTGGCCAGGCGTTCTCAAAGCTGATATCATTGGTGGAATCACGCGACGTCTTTGCCATCACGCGGGATCCGACTCAATGACCTTTCAACAACTCCGTGCCGCGCATCGTGCCGCTCCGTTCCGACCCTTCAACATCCACATGGCCGACGGTCGATCGCTGCACGTGCGACACCCGGATTTCCTCTTTATCGCGCCCTCGGGCCGCACCGCTTTCGTGTTTCAGGAGGACGACGACTACAGCGTCGTCGATTTGCTGCTCATGACCGAACT
Organism: Singulisphaera sp.; assembly: GCA_027451445.1. GTDB lineage: Bacteria > Planctomycetota > Planctomycetia > Isosphaerales > Isosphaeraceae > DAIDJG01. The sequence goes on along the minus strand of DAIDJG010000374.1, from coordinate 1,940 downwards.
CAAGTTCGGGCAGCCCGCAGCCTCCCCTTCTCAGAGCTCATCGCCGACTGAGCGATAAGCCGAGGTGGTGTTGCCGATCGTAGAATTGGGATTGTTTGAGATTGAATCCATACGGGCGATCGACTTCCAGCGGCGGGCGACGTTTCCCGTCGCAACGGTGATATGAAAGTATCGCAATAGATCTAACGCGAGCTTCAGCTCAGTATGGACGTGACAACCTTTCCGCTGACGTCCGTAAGCCGGTGATGCCGCCCCTGGAAGAAGTAGGTCAACCTCGTGTGATCGATCCCGAGGCAGTGCAGGATCGTTGCATGAAGGTCGTGCACGTGGACCGGATCGCGCGTGATGTTGTAGCAGAAATCGTCGGTCCCGCCGTAGGTGACGCCGGGTTTGATCCCGCCTCCCGAGAGCCAGACCGTGAAGCAGCGAGGATGATGGTCGCGGCCATAATCATTGGCTGTGAGCGTCCCCTGGCAGTAGACGGTGCGGCCGAACTCTCCGCCCCAGACGACGAGGGTGTCGTCGAGTAGCCCGCGCTGTTTGAGGTCGGTAATCAGGGCAGCCGAGGGCTGATCGGTGTCGCGGCACTGGCCGGCGATTTGCTTGGGGAGGCTCGTGTGCTGGTCCCAGCCGCGATGGAAGAGCTGGATGAAACGCACGCCGCGTTCGGCGAGCCGGCGGGCCAGCAGGCAATTCGCGGCGAAGGTGCCTGGCTTACGTGCGTCGGGTCCGTAGAGCTCGAAGATGTGCTCGGGCTCCGACGAGACGTCGATCAGCTCGGGGACGGCGGTTTGCATCCGGTACGCGAGCTCGTACTGGGCGATCCGCGTCTGGATCTCGGGATCGCCGGAGGTTTCGAGACGCGTCTGGTTGAGACGAGCGAGGTCGTCAAGCATCCGCCGGCGCGTGCTGCCATCGAGGCCCGGGGGGTTCGAGAGGTAGAGCACGGGGTCGCCGACGGAGCGGAATTTGACTCCCTGGTACTTCGTGGGAAGAAATCCGCTGCCCCAAAGGCGGTCGTACAAGGGCTGATCGTTCGGGTTTCCGGTCCCCTGCGAGACCATCGCGACGAAGGCGGGCAAGTCGTCGTTCTCGCTGCCCAGGCCATAAGAGAGCCAGGAGCCGATGCTGGGCCGGCCTGCAAGCTGGGCGCCGGTCTGAAAGAACGTGATGGCAGGGTCGTGGTTGATCGCCTCGGTATGCATGGAGCGGATGAAGCAGAGCTCGTCCGCCATGCGCGCGGTGTGTGGGAGCAGCTCGCTGACCCAGGCGGCGCTCTGGCCGTGCTGGTCGAAGCGAAAGCGTGAGGGGGCGACAGGGAAGCTCGTCTGCGTCGCGGTCATACCGGTGAGGCGCTGGCCGTTGCGGATGGAGTCGGGCAGCTCGGTCCCTCGGCGGTTGTCGAGGGCTGGCTTGGGATCGAAGAGGTCCATCTGAGACGGTGCGCCGGACTGGAACAGGTAGATCACCCTCTTGGCCCGAGGGGCGAAGTGCGGCAGACCCGACACCGCGCCCGGCTCGGCCTTGGCGTTGCGCGCCAGCAACGATGCGAGGGCCGCGACTCCCGCCGTTCGCCCAAAGAAATGGCGGCGAGTGAGCATTAACTCATGTTCGAGCCGGGGGTCCATGATTCATTCCTTCGTGATCGTTTCGTCGAGATTCAGGATCACGCTCGATACGGCGGTGTACGCGGCAAGCTCGCTTGGGTCGAGGGATTCGTTGGGTGCGGACGCGCCCGTGTGAATCAGCAGTCGCGCGGTTTTGGGGTCCGACTTGAACCGATCGCGATGGGCAAGCCATCCCTGGAGCAGGACCGTGCGTTCGCTCGTGGTGGGGCGTCGGGCGGTCAAGCAGCGGAACGCGAATTCCAGGCGAGCCTCGGGGCTCGAGCCACCTTCCGCCATCGCTCGCTCCGCCAGCGAACGGGCGGCCTCCACGAA
>DAIDJG010000373.1 GCA_027451445.1 Singulisphaera sp. | reverse complement strand
GGCGGATTAGTTCTTTCCACGGCCTCAAAGCCGTGGCCCCATTGAAGCTACACTTGTCTCGTATCGAGGCGCACCGGCTCGCGATGCTTTCCACGGCCTCAAAGCCGTGGCCCCATTGAAGCCGCTTCGGCATAGCGCTCTTGGTTTGGGACGCTGGCCTTTCCACGGCCTCAAAGCCGTGGCCCCATTGAAGCCCAACCGTCGCAAGAAACTGTTTTGCGTCGGCCGCTTTCCACGGCCTCAAAGCCGTGGCCCCATTGAAGCTACCTCGAAGTCCCCAAGAAAAACGGGAAGTCGACCTTTCCACGGCCTCAAAGCCGTGATTGGCGTCAATTAAAATTCCCGACTGACGAACATTATTTTTCCCGGACGCATCAGCCGGTTGTTATTCGGCCGCGGCGGGCGATTGGCGGCCTTTTTTGGCCTGCTCCGCGCGGTAGCTTGGGACATTCAGTGCGAGGATCACGCAGTGGTGCACCAGTCGGTCGATCGTCTCCGCGGTCGTCATCGCTTCCTTGAAGATCGCGTCCCAACCGGAGAACGCCAGGTTGCTCGACAGCATCACGCTCCCTCGCTCGTAACGCTCCGACCGCAGGCTAAACCGCACCTCCATTTCCTCGCGGCTCTGCTGCACTTAGCTGAAGTCGTCAAGCACCAGCACCTCGTAACGCGAGTGCTGCTTGAACAACCCGCTCAGTTTCAGGTCACGTTTCGCTCCGAGCAGGTCCTGCACCATCAGTCCGCATTTCCGGAAATTGACACGCTTGTCCAACCGGATCAATTTGTGAGAGAGTGCCGATTATACGTGCATCTTCCCCGAGCCTGGGTTCTCGAACGTCAGAACGTTCTCGCGCCGGTCCGCGAACGTACCGTCCAACAGGGCACGGAACCGCTGGACGACTTTCGCGGGGAGTCGCTTCAGTTCCAGCGACTCCAGCGTCTTCCCCGGCGGCGTCGCGAGTCCCGGAGCAACCGCTCGATCCGGTTCCCCCGCCGGCCCTGGCACTCGCGTTCGATCAGTTTATCAGATAACGCTGGTAGCTCTGCGACTCCTGCTGGGCCCGCAGGGTCACTGCCTCGAACCCACTCCGCATCGCAGGCAGATGGAGTTCCTTGGGGTTGTCGATCAGTTTCGTCTCGGGGTCCGTCGGATTGTCGCTCATGATCATCCCTCGGCTTCAAGAGCCGGTCATACATCGTCAAATCCACATTCACAATCATGACGTCGGTCGCCGACGGGAGTCGTTGGCCCCGGCGAGGGTCTCGGTCACCGTTTCGGCGTCGGGTATCCGGCCCGTGTCGAACTGCAACCGCAACGCCACGTCAACGAGGCTTTCTCCTTCCCGCGCGGCCAGGAGGAGGATCGCCAGGTAGTCTTTGACCGCACGGCCTGGCCGGCGGTCCTTCAAGGAGTCGTAGGCCATCCGGAACCGGCTGGTCGGGAACATCGCGTCGCGGTAGCGGTACTCCTCAAACGCCCCGGGCTTTCTGCACAGCTAGTCGATGACATGGCCGTACTGGATGCGGTGCTCCCCCCGGCCGCGGAGCCGCGGCAGGGCGTCGACCTTCCTGGCCCCGTGCCAGACGTCGAGGGGTTCGGCCCCGACATGAACCTCGATGGTTTCGCCGATCAACTGGCTGGGCAGCGAGCAGGTGTTGCCGCCGACGTGGGTCGTGCTCCCGGGGTCGACCTGCGCCTTGACGTGCCGGGCCATCTCCAACCGACGGGCCGGGAGTCGGGATAGCACGGTCATTTCTTCATGAAAATGCTCCTTTCGGTTGGCGTTGCGTCCGGCCATGAGCTTCTTGAGGAACGTTTGGTAGCCGCTCCGGCTGGCGAAATCGCGGCTCCCGCGCAGCATCAGGGCCTCGTCGACGGCCTGCTTGAAACGGTGGTGGCTCTGCTCGACGTCGCCGATTTCGTTGGCCTGTCGGGGCTGGATGGCCTGGCCTTCGAGGCCGCAGTGCGTGAGCAATCCATTGTATCGTCGAGTGAACATTTCTGCTTACGAATCGCTGTTGACCGCGGCGGTCAAGCGATCGGTGCGGTGCCGCCTGGGAACCCCTCCCAGTTCCCACAAGGCGTTCTGAAGACCTTCGCTGAGGCTCTCGAAGCTCTCGGAGAAGCAAACCGTGCCGGCCTCCCAGTTGGAGTACGTCAGGACGAAGTGATCGACCAGGTGGTCGAACAACTCGCCGGCGATGGTGACGCCGCGAGCGCCCATATGGGTGAAGTCATTCTCGGCGAGCCGCCCCGGCTCGTGGGTCTGTGCGAAGAACACCTCCTTGGGCGTCCCTTCGAGGGCCCGCCACAGTTTGATTGCCGCTGCAGGCAACGGAGTTGAACGTCGGGGAACCGTCCCGGGAACCGCCGTTGCAGCTCGACGAACAGGGTCTTGGCCTGGAACCCCGGGTTGAGCCGGAGTTGGTCGACGAGTTGGGGCCAGACGTCCTGGAACGGGTCCTCCCGAGTCCGCCAGGTATGGGCAACTCGCCGCTGACTGGGGAGCGGGTCGGAGTCGCGGTACTTGCGTGCCGTCTTCTCGTCGACGCCCGCCTTGTCGGCGGCCTGGGCCAGTGTGCTTTCGGTCTGGATCAACTTCGGCAGCCTTCTGAACAGGCGATCGGTGACCATCCCTATGCTCCGGCCTAAAAAGAGCCGAAAAGAGACAGCCTACCGGGGTCAGGGGCCGGGAATTTTAGTGATCGCTGGCCGGGAAAAATAATTGTCGCTGATCAGGGTTCGCAAGAACCCCTTTTTTCCCGACGCCCTACGCGGAGGCGTGGGCGCGCACGTTCGTGCCGTAGAGACACCAGAGTTCGAGGTCGATCAGGTCCGCCTCGTCGAGCCGCAGGTGCAGCCGTTCCAGAATCCGCTCGAAGAGACGGTTCTTGCTCCAGGTGTTGAAGTGTTCGTACGCGGTTTGCCAAGGTCCGAAGCACTCGGGCAGGTCGCGCCGGGGGGACCCGGTGTTGAGAATCCAAAAACGGGCGTAGAGCAGGACGCGCAGGTTGCGGCGCGGTCGGCCCGTCGCCGCCGGCGCGGGAAACAGGTCGCTGATCACGTTCCACTGCTCGTCGCTGATCCGAAAGCGGCGCATCCTTGCGTCCTCCTGGTGCAAATCGGGGTGAGCATCGCGGCCGAAACAGAACCGATTCCGCAAAACCCGACGAGAGCGGTTTTCAGACGGAACCTAGTCCTCTTCGGCCGCGTCAGAATGCTCATTAATCACGGAGAAATAACCCAAGGTATCTATAACAGATGAAGTTGCGTTGCGATCGAGACATCTCATTGCCACATACAAAGTGGCTAACATAAACTAACATTAATTTCCACATACATATATGTGGTGCTCGTGATATTGTCTTGGCGCACTCGCACATATAGTGTTCGTCTGACTTCGGGTGGCAGGATAGTTATTCCGGCCGAAGTCCGTCAGCTGCTGGGCGTGAAAGATGATGAAGAGCTGTTGCTCACTCAGGACGAGAGTGGCTTCCGACTCACGACGTATCAGCAAGCCATCCGTCAAGCTCAGTCCCTGTTTGGATGAAGACGGACGGTGAGAGCATAGTCGACGAGCATCTGCGAGAACGACGCGAGGGAGCTGCCAAGGAGGAGCGTGAATTCAGAGAGTGTAGTGCGCCCCAAAAACTGGACAGGTGCATAATGGAGGGGTAGGTCCAGTCGGAGGGCTTGGAGGATGAAGAAGCGACGACGGTTTACCCCGGAGTTCAAGGCGCGGGTCGTGCTCGACGTGATCACGGGCATCGAGTCCCAGGCCGAGGCGTGCCGCAAGCACGGCCTCGGCCCGAACCTGCTCGCCTTATGGAAAACCGCCTTCCTGGAGCGGGCGCATCTGGTCTTCGACAGCGACTCGGCTCGCTCGGTCGAGCAGGCGCGAATCGCAGAGCTCGAGCAGGTTCTGGGGCGCATGACCCTGGAGAACGAGATCCTAAAAAAGACTTCGAGCAGGACGGCCTGACACTCAAAGAAAAACGAGACATGTTGCTGTTGCTGCGTGAGCAATGTCCGTCCCGAAAGTTCTGCGAGGTGCTGGGCGTGCCTCGCGGCAGCGCGTAGTACAAACCCCGGCCGGGCAAGGACCGGCCGGTATTGGATGCGCTGATCGACGTCGCCGGCCGGTGGCCGACCTACGGCTATCGCCGCTTGACCAAGCAGCTCTGGCGCGAGGGTCACACCGTCAACGCCAAGCGAGTGCGGCGGTTCATGCATGAGCTGGGTATTGAGGGAAAAGCCCCGGAAAGGAAGCCTCGAACGACTGACAGCGGCCACGCGTACCCGCGTTATCCGAACTTGGTCGAGGGCCTGAAAGTGACGCGTCCCGACGAGGTCTGGGTCGCGGACATCACCTACATCCGACTCAGGAAGGAGTTTGTCTGTCTTGCTGTGTTGATGGACATCTACAGTCGCTGCGTCCGGGGCCGGCACCTCGGTCGCGGGCTCGATCAGGAGTTGACGTTGACGATTTTGAGACGGGCGTACGAACACGGTCGCCCGGAGATTCATCATTCCGACCAGGAAGTGCAATATGCCGCGACGGCCTAGGTCGTGATGCTGACCGGCCGCGCGGCCAGGATCAGCATGGCGGGCGTGGGCGAGCCTGAAGAGAATGAATATGCTGAGAGCTTGATGAAGACGATCAAAGAAGAGGAGGTCGACCTGTCGGAGTACGAGGACTTCGGCGACGCGCTCAGGGGCTTGGGAGGGTTCCTTGACGAGGTCTACGATCACAAGCGGATTCACTCGTCGCTGGGGTACTTGACCCCGGCGGAATTCGAGAACCTTTGGCAAGAAAAGCACTCGGTGAGCGCGTGAGTGCATGTACTATATGCCCCAACATTTTCGTGTCCAAGTTTCTGGGCGCATTTCACTGGACCTGCGCACGTATCCAGCGCGCCCCGTCGAGGTTGCCCACCTTCTCGTCGGCCGTATCGAGCCGGATCCGGGCTGTTTGATGCCGCATCAGTCGGCCGGCGACCCGATGATCGCCCCGTGTCCCGCTGACGAGTCGATGTCCCTGGGTCTCGTCGTGGTAGGCGATGATCTTGAACTCGTTGTAACGCTGATCGGCCCACGGCTTGCTCGG
>DAIDJG010000372.1 GCA_027451445.1 Singulisphaera sp. | reverse complement strand
CTGAACGACTCAATCGTGGCAATTCCAGGCGTTCGACTGACGTCCGTCGAACGTGCGAAACTTCAGGCCCAAGGGATTCTGGTCGGAGGCAAATCTTCCTCCTCATCGACTACCCGTGAGAAGAAGACCAAGAAGCGTACGAGTTATTCCTGACCAATGCGGAAACCACCCTGCGGAATTTGAGCCATGTTTCCACCCAGCCTGCCCCCCGCGAACAATCCATTGACGCGCCGCGAGGCCCTTCTGGCACCCATCGCCCTGGGAGGCACCGCGGCTCTCGGTGCCGCGCCCGATCCCAACACCGAAGGACGCCAGCGCTCCAGCAAGCGTTTCAACATGAAGAAGTCGATCAACCTGTGGGCATTCCCGTACCCAACCCGAATGAGCCTGCGCGAATGCCTGCAACTCGCAAAGGACGCAGGTTTTGACGGGATCGAGCTGAACTACGACCTCGAAAGCGACCTCTCCCCCAAGAGCGCGAGCCGTGAGTTCGCCGCCATTCGCAAAATGGCCGACGACTTCGGAATTGCGATCAGCGGACTTTGCTCGTTCCTCTACTGGCCGAACTCCCTGACCGACAATGACCCCGAGCGGCGCGCTCGCGGCGTCGAGCTCGCAACGAAGATGATCCACGCCGCGCATGACATGGGCGTCGAGAACCTTTTGACCATTGCCGGCTCCACGTACATCCCCTGGCTCCCCGAGCGCGAGCCCGTGCCGATCGACGTCTGCGACCGACGTGCGAAAGAGGCGATCGGTAAATTGTTGCCGATCGCGGAGAAGCAGGGCGTCGTCCTGAACATCGAGAACATCTTCTTCAATGGCTACTTGACGACCCCCGGCGAGATGAACGCCTTCGTCGATCATTTCAAGAGCGACCACGTGCGCGTTCACTTCGACACTGGAAACATCATGCTCTTCCAGTTCCCGGAACACTGGATTCCCATTCTCGGGAAACGGATCAAGAACATCCACTTCAAAGAATTCTCGAAAAAGGGGAGCGATCACAGCCTGGATTCGTTCCGCACGCTCCTCGACGGAACAACGAACTGGCCGGCCGTGATGGAAGCGCTGGCCGACGTCGGCTACAACGGCTACCTCACCTTCGAGTACTTCCATCCGTTCCAGCATTACCCCGAAGCATTGATCTACCAAACCTCCGATGCGCTCGATCGCATCATCGGACGCAAGGCCCAGGGTTCGGTCGTTGGGAATCGATAGAGCATCGCGAGAATTCGGACCCGACCAGCGTAGAACGTGCGGAAATCCGTCTCCTCGGCGTGTGGCTGGCCCAGGATCGCCCTCACCCGAGCGGGACTTCGTAATACTCCAGGGCCCATTCCTTCATGTAGCGCACCCGCACCGGATCGACGCGGTAAACGATCAATTCCGGGTTGTCGATCGTTCCCAGATACTGCCGCAGCAACGGGTTCTCAGTCCAGATCTGCTGGAGCATCGCGGCATCGGTCAACCTCACGGCACGGCCGGTGATGCGCACCTGGTCGTGCTGGTCGTTCAAATAACAAAGCTCAACGTTGGGATTCGCCTCGATCTCCACCGTCTTGTGGTACGACCGCAAGTTGGCTACATAGATCGTGAATTCGTCGGTACGTACGGGGGACACGGGTCGGACCCGAGGCTGGTCGCCATCGATCGTGGCGAGTTGAGGAAACCGGGCGGCTTTCATCACCGCCAGGGCAAGCTCCTTGAGCTTTGCGGATTCGATCGGCAACGGCGTCGGACGACTCATGGCAAATCCCTTGATCCCGGGAAACGTCTCGCCACCTTCTCGGATGGCCGCTCTGTCGGGCTTCAGGCTACAAAGCGCCTCGCCCACCTTCAATCCGAGTTCGTGAGTGCAATCCGTCTGCCCCACTCAAAGCCGATGCGTATCCTGATTACCATTCCCCACTACTTCGAACCGCTCGGACGTGCCGCGGGCGATGGCCGGACGCACGGCTCGACCGCTCTCGACCCAAGGCCCAGGCTCGATGCGCTTGCCGCCACGATCACGGCGTTGCGGCAACTCTATAGTCCGATCGCGCGTACCGTCGACATCGAACGCCAGACCGTGCTGCCAGCGAATCAGTCGCTGACCACGGCGCTCGACATCGTCGTCTGCACCACGCAGCAGCGCCACCTGCTGGGATTCCTCGACGTGCCTCTGGGAAGCCTGCAACACCACGCTACGGCCGCAGAACCGCTGCTGCTGGGATTCGAATGTCAGGCCGTGCTGCGCGACTGTTTGGGCATGTACGATTTCTATGGATTCATGGAAGACGACCTCATCGCGCGCGATCCGCTGATGTTCCACAAACTCGCGTGGTTCTGCTCGACCTTCGAGGATCACGCCCTGCTACAGCCCAACCGCTTCGAGGCCGGCCCGCTGGGTCCGTTGCCCAAGGTCTATCTCGACGGCCGCATGCCCGCGGCGGCGACCGCCGAATTTCAAGACGTGCGCGTGGAAGAGAAACTCAGCGGCACTGTTTTGAACGTGCCGATTGCATTCGAGCGCGCCCGTAACCCCCATTCGGGTTGCTACTTTCTTAACGCCGAGCAGATGAAGCACTGGACGTCGCAGCCGCACTTTCTCGACCGCGACACGAGTTTTATCGGACCGCTCGAAAGTGCGGCGTCCTTGGGGATCATGCGGACATTTCGAGTGTATAAGCCAAGCGCCGGGAATGCCGCGTTCCTGGAAATCGAGCACTTCGGCCAGGAGTTCCTCAATTTGATTGTGGCGGGGGGCGGAGTTTAGAACGGTCTTCACCGACGCTGCTCGCTCCCGAACCACCCGACATCATTTCATGTTTGGCACGTGCATGCCTTTGGGAGGGCGAGGCTCCGTCCGAGCCAGCCTTGTTCGGAGGACGAGTCTTCGAGTCCTCCGAACATCGCGTGCGATGACGCGGTCCCCTGGGCGGCACGCGATGATCTATCGGCTTGAAGACTCTCCGATAGATCTAAGCTGGCTCGGACGGAGCCTCGCCCTGACCCGGTGTGCTCAATGCGACCGTAATCCGCTGTAGAACCGTTCGGGTCCGCCTTCGACATTCCCAACCTCAACACCAACACCAACCTGAAACGCGAGCGAGGAAGCATTGGTTCGATTCCTCGCTCGCGCTTCGGGTTAGTGAGGATCGGAATCTACCGCACGGGTGACGGCGCACTGTGCTCGTTTCACCTACTCTGCCGCCTTGGGTTTAAGGCTGATCCCGAGCTCAGGCGTCGGCTTGAGACTCTGGGCGACGACGCAATACCGCTCGGTCAGGCGTGATAGCGACGCTACCTGGGTCTCGTCGGCGTCGGCGTCCAGTTCGAAGGAAACGCGGATCGCGCGGAATCCGACCGGAACCTCCTTGCTCACCCCCAATGTACCGCGAAAGTCCAGATCCCCTTCGGCGCGGACCGTTCCGCCTCGTACGGGGATGCCGAGCGCCGAGGCGACCGCGGTCAACGTGACCCCTGCGCAGGCCACGAGCGATTCGAGGAGCATGTCGCCCGAACACGCCGACTGGCCATCGCCTCCGGCGGCCGGATGCAGGCCGGAGTCGATCGCGCCCAGCGTGGTCTCGACCCGGCAGATCAGATCGTCCGGATGGAGCACTCCGGACGCGTGAAGCTGCACCAACGCCGAACCGGGTTCGTCTCGATAGCGAGCCTTGAGAGGGGCCTGCAAGGCGCGAAGTGCGTCGCCCGTCATGGGTAGGATCCTCGTACTCGAAAGAGATAAGCGATACGCAACCTTGAAAAAGACTCCCGCGGACATGGGGCCATCATAATCGGCAGGACCCAACACACCAAATGAGAGACGGGTTCGCCCGAGCCGAACGACCGCGTTATAATCGGGCCTGGCCTTGCTGGACCGAGTTTGAGGCATGCGAGTGGGAGAGCTGCAGATATGACGCGTTCCGCGACTCTGACTTACGGCGACAAACGCATCGAGTTGCCGGTCATCGAGGGTTCCGAAGGCGAGCTCGCGGTGGATGTCACGCAGCTCCGCGCACAGACGGGGCTGATCACCCTCGATCCCGGCTACGGCAACACCGGAGCCTGTTTGAGCACCATTACCTACATCGATGGTGAGAAAGGCATCCTCCGCTACCGCGGCATCCCCATCGAAGAGCTGGCCGAGCGGTCGAGCTTCATCGAAACGGCCTGGCTGCTGATCTTTGGCAAACTCCCCACCCAGGCCCAGCTCGACCACTTCAGCGCGCGCCTCACGGCGCACGCTCCGTTGCACGAGTCGTTCAAGCACCACTTCGAGGGCTTCCCCGTCAACGCCCCCCCCATGGCGATGCTCTCCGCCATGATCAATACGCTGTGCTGCTTCTACCCCGAAGTCCAGGACATGACCGAAGAGGACTTCTTCGAGGAAGCCACGCGCCTCGTCAGCAAGGTCCGAACCATCGCCGCATACACCTACCGGCGCTCCCTCGGCCTTCCGTTTATCTACCCCGACCCCAAACTCCGCTACGTCACCAACTTCCTGCACATGATGTTCTCGATGCCCTTCGACCAGCACATCGCCTCGCGCGAGGTCGTCGAGGCCCTGAACTTGATCCTCCTCCTGCACGCCGATCACGAGCAGAATTGCAGCACGTCCACCGTCCGTGTCGTCGGGTCGAGCCGCGCAAATCTGTTTTCCTCATGCGCGGCCGGTGTCTGTGCGCTGTGGGGCCCCCTGCACGGGGGCGCGAACGTCGCGGTCCTCGACATGCTGGAAGCGATTCACAAGGGCGGGCTCTCGGCCGAACACACGCTCGAGATGGCAAAGGACAAGAAGAGCGGCTTCAAGCTCATGGGGTTCGGCCACCGCGTTTACAAGAACTTCGACCCCCGCGCTGTGATCCTGAAAAAGTCCGCCGACAAGGTGCTTGGCCAACTCGGCGTCAACGACCCGCTGCTCGACATCGCCCGCCGGCTGGAGGAGCTGGCGCTCAAGGATTCGTACTTCGTCGAACGCAAGCTCTACCCGAACGTCGACTTCTATAGCGGCATCCTCATGCGAGCGATGGGTATCCCCACCAACATGTTCACCGTGATTTTCGCCATCGGCCGGATGCCCGGCTGGATCGCGCACTGGAAGGAGCAGCACGACTCAGAGGGAGGTCGCATCGCTCGACCGCGCCAGATTTATACGGGTCCCACGACCTCGGCGTACGTCCCCGTCTCGGAACGTTGAACCGAGTCTTAGAGTCTGTCCCGGAAGCGAAGCGGAGCCGGAAAAGGGGGACTGGCTCCGAGTCTTCGAGGTGCCTGTCCCCCTTTTCCGGCGGAGCGAGAAGCGTGGAAATGGGGACAGGCACCGTCCGAAGACGTCC
>DAIDJG010000371.1 GCA_027451445.1 Singulisphaera sp. | reverse complement strand
TCCTCCCTCCCCCCATCGTGGGGGAGGGCTGGGGTGGGGGGCCGTCGCACGGCCATGAGTTGCCCGGAACCCCCCACCCCAACCCTCCCCCACAAGGGGGGAGGGAGTTCTGATAACACTGTGTTTTGATTGGTTGTCACCGAGCGCAATCCAACCGTTCGGCGCTCTAGTATCCACGAATTGCAAGCTTGCCGTCGACCTCTTCGGTCGCTGGCATCCGTCCATCCACGGGAACCCTGGCGACGGGGATCGCGGCGGTTCCCGCGAGCAGATGACGAGGACAGGCATCTTGTGCGTGACGTTGATCGCATCGGTCACCAGATCCATCCTGGCAATCCGTGATGACAGGAAAGGTGCATGTCCGCTGTTCTGAGCGCGGAAGACGACGCAGAGCGTCGAAGACGGCATTCCCACGCGGGAGCGTGGGAACGAGGATTTCCGTATAAGGCGCACCAAAACGTCAACTGCGTAACTCCTCAAGTGAACGCCTATGGGTTCATTCCTCGGCTTCGGCTCGCGCCGAACCCCAGGCGTCCTTGTAGAACTGGAAGGCGCGATCGCCCAGGCCCTTGTAGAGTGGGTCGTAGGGGTTGTGCGACGCCCCCTTGATGGAATGAAACTCCACGGAGATCCCTTCCTTCTCCAGGAGGCGTGCGAAGTCGTGGTTGCCGCCATAGAGGGGGTCGAGGGTGCCGTCGATGACGCGGAACTTGACGCGATCGCGGACGTGCGAGGCGTTCTCCTTGGCGAGGGTCCACGGGCTATTCTTCTCGAAGTACTCCCGGTCGGCGCCGAACGCCTCGCGGTAGGCATGCGAGTGTTCCTCGGCGAAGCGCTCGGCCTTGTGCAGAGCCCCGGCCAGGACCGTAACCAGACCGAAGGTCTCGGGGTACTTCAGGCCCAGGTGCGCTGCGCCGAAGCCGCCCATCGAGTAGCCCTCCAGGGCGCGCTCGCGAGCCCGGGCGTGGGTGCGGTAGGTCCGGTCGACGTGGGGCACGAGGTCCTTGACGATCATACTCTCGACGGGCGTCTTGCCGTCGGGGGAGTCGCAGTAATAACTGTGCGTGCGGCCGTTGACCAGGATGACGATCGCCTTCGGCGCCTCGCCGTCGCGGACGGCCCGGTCGAACCGGCGGACGAAGTCGGCGCCCGAGCGCTGGTCCTGCGTCATACCGTGCAGCCAGTAGATCACCGGGTAGCGCCGGTCCTTGTGGTCGTCGTAGCCGGGGGGGAAGTAGACGAGATAGCTGACGTCCGTCCCGGCGGCGTCGCTGGAGAAGGTGCGGTAGTGGGTCCTCGCCGGCTCCTCCTTCGACGACTCAACCCAGCCGCTGTGTTTCGGCTCGTCGGCCCGGCCGACCGTCAGCAGCAGAGCCAACGATGCCCCCAGGACGAGGGTCATGTGACGACCGATCCTCCAATGATTGGCAACCATGCGCGCAACTCCCCGCGACGACGGAATCTCAACCCCGGCCGGCCTCGCCGGCTCCCTCATCGCCATCTCGCGATTCGCATGCCAAGCGCCGTTACATGAAGGAGGGGCGGGGCGCTGGACGTCAATCGGGTAACGGGCTGGAGGGGTCGACCGGGGTCATCCGCGCTCCGCCGGATTGGCGGCCGAGAGATCTGATCTGACACCGGCTTGCGGCGCGGAATCGCGGTGTCCGTGGCCGCACGCAGTGTGCGATCCGTGTAGGAATCGAAGCCGTGGCGGCACGAGACTGGGACCGGTCGGGCGGAGTTCGAGGAGCGTCGGCGTCGTCAACCGAAGCGTCCGACAAGTCACTTCACCGCTCACGGTTTGACGATACGCTTGTCAGTCTCGACCCGTGAACGGCTTCGCTGGAACGAGAGACCACGAAGAGGCACCGTCGTCAGAAGCCGGCCTGCCGGTTGGTCTCGTAAATCACGGCGTAGAAGATCCGGATGAAGTCGGCGAGCGGGACGGAGAACCGGCCGTGCCGCGTCGCGTAGCCCGACGAACGGCCAGGGGTCCCCTTGGGCTCGAAGGAGTTGCCCCAGGGATTCCAGAGCTGGACGACATAGCGGGTGGGATCATAGTCAAGGACGGCGTATAGGTGCTGCTTGATCATGCCGGGGGGCACGTCGCCCTGGGTGGTGGCGCAGCAGGTCAAGAGCCGTCGCTGACGATTCGTGTTCAAGAGTTCGTGCGTGAGAGGGAGGAACCCTTCGACGCGGAGGTCGCTCGGGACGGCAAGCGGATCGTCGGGCCGGAATCGGAGCAGGCCGGAGTCGCAGCCGGTGAAGAGCGTCATCGCCAGCGTGGGCCGGCCGCCGTCGCCGACGGCGTCGATCGCATCTTCGCGGATCCCGCGCCGGGTGCGCGAGCGCTGGATGAGCTCGCCGTATGCTTTCTCCAGCACGTTCAACCAGAGACCCTGGCCGCCGGCGAAGGAGCCGAGGGCGATCTCGGCGTCGGTCAAGAAGGGGACGCGGACCTCCTCACCGTTCAGGAACCGGACCAGGAACGACCCGTCGGACTGAGATTGGATCAGGCGGCGGACGTCCTTCGGGTTGCGCTGGATCAACGCCCCCAGCGTGGCCACGAAGTAGCAATCGCCCAGGAGCCCCTGGCGGATCGTCGGCAGGCTGGGGGCGTCATCCGCGAAGAGAACGCGGTCGGTCGCGCGGATGTGCTTGAGCCCCACATCGTAGTACCTCGAAAAGGGGGGCCGGCGGTCCAGCACTCCGCCGGGCGCGGCGACCAGGTTCTCTCGCGAGAAGCCCACGCGTTGCCACTGGTCCATGCGCTGGGCGAGATGCACCGCGGCGAGGGCGGCCGCCGCCGTGTCGCGCACCTTGGTGTTGGGGACGAGCCGGCTGGTTTCGTCGAACGACAATGTGCCGTCCGCGTTGAGGTCCCACTCCTTGAAGTTCGCCTCGACCTGGGCTGAGAACGCCGGCAGCGGAGGGTCTGCGGCGATCGCCGGGACGTTTGATCCGCTGAGCAGGCCTAGCACCAACGCGATCCATCGCCCTTCGGGAAACCCACGGAAGATGCGATTCGACATGCGCTGGCCTCTCGTTTTTCGGGCGTCGCTGTTGAGTCTACGCGACGTCAAGGAGGATGCGGGGTGCGTCGAAGATGGACCTGCGGGAAGGAAGGTTGTCGCGTGGTCGCGACCGCGCGCAGGCTCAACTTTGCGCTGTTCCATCTTATTTCAGGCACTGGGGGCAGACCAAACGGTTTTCCCCAAGGTCGTCCACGTTTTCAGGCATACGCAAGGTCTCCAGGCAACCGGATATTCGAGGTCGACGAAGAGTCTCAAGCATCGCAAGAATTCTTACAGATGCCCTTCAAGAAATCGTTGTTACGGCCCTTGATTTCTGCGATCCTCGCCATTACGATGAAAGTGTCGAGGCACTCATGGCGGGTGTCTTGGCGGCTGAGATAGCCCCATCATGCGTTTGGTCGCGTGACAGGGGTGTTTTTGTTTCGAAGACTCCGTCAACGCCTCCGCAACGCACGCCTGCCTTCGCGTGGAAGTCGAACAAAGTCGTTCTCACCCCTGTCTTCAGAGTTTTTTAACCACTCGCCCGATGTTGTTTGCGCTTCGGCGGTTAAAACGGGAGCGAGCGCCCGCTTGCCGAAGCGTTGCAACGTGCGCCGTCGGCCGAGCGCGCGCTCGGCTCCTGCGTTAACGTTGGCTCATGGAGGGAACCTCAACGATGACACACTCACCCAGGTCCTCGAGACGCCGCACGAACCGGCGATACGTTGTGCTGGACGTGCTGGAGGATCGGCGGCTTCTGAGCCAACTCGCAGCGATTGGGGAAGACTCCGCTCCAGCACCCGTGGCGCCTCTTGTTCAAGCGTCGACGATCGATCAGGAAGATACGCCAACGAGTGGTCAGCCGGCCGTTCCGGGTGGGGTTTCCACCACCCCCGTGTCGGCGGCGGACGGCACTGTCGGTAGCAGTTCGAGTGGTGGCTCGGCCGCCGCGTCTCCCACGACCACGACTGCTCCGACCGCGGTTGAGGACGACGCCTCGCCAGCCGCCGGGACAAACGGGGGAATGACAACGGGACCTGCGTTCGCCCCCAACAGCGGTCCGGCCAACCAAATGGATATCGCGCCGGTGGCGCTCGCCGGCCCCGGTGCAACAGCGCCGAATGGCCTACCAACCCCAACCGTGTCCCGTGATAACGCCAGCCTGGCCGAGAGCGCACCCCCGGCACAAGCGCCGGAACGACCCGAGTCGGTCGTCGGCCTGCAGATGGGCAGAGGAGTGGCGACCGCCACGACCACCCTCAGCGGCCAAGGACTCTCGAGCTTGGTCACGCTCACGACGAAAGCTGTGGAGTGGACGGAATACCGTGTTGGACGGACGGACCTTCCGCACGGGGAACAGGCCGCGCTGCCGAACAACGTTGCGGGCCGGATGGAGGGCGTGGAAACGACCGACACGCCGGCTGCCCAGGCGCGGCCGGCCGATCTGCTGGCGAATTTTTCGCCGTTCGACCGGGCGACCGTGGAACAAGCGATCGACCAGCTTCTCGACCGGTTCGGCGACCTCGAGGCCGTGCTGCCGTCCTGGAGCGCCGCGGAGCGTTTCGCCCCTCAAATCATGGCCTCCGCGTTGGTGATCGGCGCAGTTGAACTTGCTCGCCGCCGGCTCCGCGCGACCGAAGGCGATGCCACGACCGCACGCAAACCGAAGAGTGGGTCTCCGTTCGGCCTGCCGGCGCCCTTGAACGCTTTGGCCTGGGAGGAGTTATGAATACCAACTCTCTCGACCGATTGCTCCAGCAGCTCAACAGCGGAGACGAGGCGGCCGCCGAGCAGGTGTTTCGGGAGTACGAACCGGTCCTGCGCACCCTGATCCGCCGGCGGCTCCAGCCGGCCCTGCGCTCCAAGTTCGATTCGATGGACGTGGTGCAATCGGTGTGGGCCGACGTGGTGACAGGTCTCCGCAAATCGAGCTGGCACTTCGAGGATCGAGCCCATCTCGAAGCGTTTCTCACGCGACTCGCGCGCAACCGCTTCTTTGACCGCTGTCGCAAGCACCGCACGGCCCTGGACCGGGAAGAGCCTCTGGATCACGAGCTGGCCGGCGCAGCCGCCGAGACGCGACAGCCCCGGCCCAGCCAGGTCGTGCAACGCGACGAGCTCTGGGAACAGATGCTCGCACTTTGCCCGCCAGCTCATCACGAACTACTCCGCCTGAAGCGGCAGGGCCTCCCGCTCGCGGAGATTGCCGCGCAAACGGGCCTGCATGAGAGCAGCGTCCGGCGCATCCTGTACGACCTGGCTCGGCGGCTCGCCGAGGGCAAGGAGCAGACCCCCGCCGTCGACTCGCGCAAACCGGCCCCGGTGCTCTGAGGCGGCACCAATGGGCGACACCCCGCCGGAATTGTCGGTCACAGTCGATCTTGTCCCACCGGACGATAACCCGCGGTTCGACGTCGCCTCCTCGGACAATCTCGTGTCTCGGCAAATCGAGGTGATGGCCCATGCCTTTCGGCGCGGCGAGCACCCGAAGGCCGAGGAGTTCCTCGCGCTCCATCCCGAACTGCCCGAGGAGGAGGCGATCCGGCTCGTCTTCGAGGAGGCCTGCCTGCGCCGGGAGGAGGGTGAAGATTCCGTCTCGTCCGAGATCTTCCGCCGATTCCCGCAGTGGCGCGGAAAACTGGAGCTGCTGTTCGACTGCGACGAGTTGATGTGGTCGCCCCCTGCGGACTTCCCCGAAGTTGGCGACGACCTGGGTGATTTCCGGCTCCAGCATGAGCTCGGCCGAGGCGCACACGGCCGCACGTTCCTGGCGGCCCAGCGCTCGCTTGCCGACCGCCCCATCGTCTTGAAAATCACGCCGCTGGGCTACAAGGAACATCTCTCGCTGGCCCGCCTCCAGCATATGCACATCGTTCCGCTCTACTTCGAGCAAGTGCTGCGAGAGCGGCACGTTCGGGTGCTGGGCATGCCCTATCTGGGAGGCGTGACGCTCTCGCAGGTGTTGGAGGAGCTGCACGCGGTTCCGGTCGGGCAGCGCACCGGACGCGCGATCCTCGACGTGCTCGACCGCCACTCCACAGCCGTATCGAGCGGTGTCCCGGCCGACGGCCCGTTCCGCAAATACATGGCCCAGGCGCCTTACGTCCAGACCGTCTGCTGGCTCGGCGCGTGTCTGGCCGACGCTCTTCAGTACGCCCACGACCGAGGTCTGATCCACATGGATGTCAAGCCCTCGAACGTGCTGATCGCCAGCGACGGCCAGCCGATGCTCCTCGACTTTCATCTCGCACGCGCACCGCTTCAGCCGGGCGAAATGCTTCCCGGTCGTGTCGGCGGAACACCCGGATATCTCTCCCCCGAGCAACAACGAACGATCACCGCGCTGCGACGAGCCGAGTGCGTGGCCGAAAGCGTCGACGGCCGCACGGATATTTACTCTTTGGGCCTGGTCCTCTACGAGTCGCTGGGCGGCGATCCGGGCACCGGCGCACAGACCTCGCGAAGATCTCTCGAGAACTGCAACCGTTGCATTTCGCCCGGCCTTTCGGACATTGTCGAGAAGTGCCTGGCTCCGGACCCCAACGCCCGATACCGCGACGCCTCGAGCGTCGCACTCGACCTCCGACGCCATCTGGGCGATCTGCCCTTGCGCGGCGTGCCCAACCGGAGCCTCTCCGAGCGCTGGCGCAAATGGCGGCGGCGCGAACCGGCCGCACTGACGCGCGCCTTGATCCGCGTCATTGCCGCCGGCGCGGTCCTTGGGGGATTGCTCGTCCTGGCGGGCTACTCGCAACGGCAGACCCACCTGGCTGAGGCAACTCTCGACGAGGGGCGCGAACGTCTGGCGAATCGCCAGTACGCCGAGGCGGTCCGCACG
>DAIDJG010000370.1 GCA_027451445.1 Singulisphaera sp. | reverse complement strand
GTTACTCTGACCTCCGGTCGCGACCTGATCCTTAACCAGCCGGTCGAGAGTGCTGCCTTGGTCACTCTCAACGTCAGTGAGAGCCTGACGAACTCGAGTACCGTTGACGGCGGGTCGATCGCGATCAATGTGGGCCAAAGTGAGGCTTCCAACGACTCGCTCGGTAACCTCACCGCGGCCGCCGGCGGCTCCATCGCGGTAGTCGGTGGCAACTTCAACGACGTGATCAGTAACACCGGCGCAGTGCAGGGGAACACCAATGTCACGATCAGCACCGGCAATGGCAATGATATCGTGAATCTCGTCAGTGGGACGGTCGCCCCCTTTGCGACGGTCACCCTCGGCTCGGGCAACGACACGATCAATGCGAACTCGAGCACTTTGATCGGTGCGACCCATTACACGTTGAACGGCGGCTCGGGCAACGACACCTACAATCTCACGGGATCCAGCGGCGACAGCTTCGTCCTCAATCTCTCCGGGCCCGGCACCAATACGATCGTTGCCCAGGGGTCGGGGATCATCAACCCGCCAGCGCCCGGCTTCACGACGATCACGTTCACAAACACTTGGGCAAGCTGGACGGTCAACGGCTTCGTCAACCCGCCCGACATTCTCCGGGACCAGACGGTCATCTACGTACCGTAATTGATGGGGACGCGCCGCGACTTTGGCCGCGGCGCGATCCCGTTCCGGCGCGTTCGTTCAAACACCTCAACCTGACAGCCGGTTCCCGTGGCTTGGTCCCTTCCCGTCGCTCCCCCGCGGTCGCGACCGGAAGGCACAAGGCTGCGAGGGCCGCCTTCATTTCTTACAGCGGCTCTCACTCAAGTATGACTTCGGGAGCGCGACGCCGGAGCCGCTCAACCAATATTCAAATCGCGCATGCCCATACTTCGTTACGCGGACGTGTGAGCGTTCCGTCGAGCGGTTCATCCGGCAAATCGGTTCCCTGGTAGGGTGAGCTGGAGCCGCCCGACAGGGCGGCGAGGCCCACCGGGCTGACGTTAGAGCACCGGATGAAACACGCATGCGACACGGACGAGGCATGCTTTGGATCTTGCGTCCGTGTTTCATCCGTGGCCGAACTCCCTTTCGTCGTCTGAGGCCGAGTGCCTGATGGGCCTCGTGCCGCTGCGCGGCGTTCCGACTTACCCTACAGCAACCTGGCTGGGGTCGAGCCACCAGCCAGCCCAAAGCTCCACCTCCGCGTACCCATTGGTGAGCGCTGACCATCATTTGCGTCCAATCCAACCGGGCGGCGTGTCGCCAACGTGGTCTTCGCTGCGTTTCTCAACATCAGCCCCGACGCTGCGCACTTCGAGGCGGCGGGGGGTCCAAGAACTTCGCGACTGCGTCCAAGGCGAGGGGCGGCCCTCACCGGATGCCGCTGCGACTCGATTTGACGGGAGACGAATCGATGCAATTCGACTCCCTCGCGAAACAATCATAAGGTAGTCCTTCGCTAAACGTCATCGTCATCCCAATGCTTGAACTCCCTTACTGTTTTGCAAATTACTCCGTCCATTTTTCTTGACATCCAGCTACCTTTTTGACACGTTGAACGGCCTCACTCTCCAATGTGGGATATGATAATGCTGGAATTGGAGCAATCTTCCCGGCGTGAACGCGCAGGAGTTCGCCTGCATCTCTCCCATTGGCCGTGACACGCCGCCGTTCGAGTTCAGCGAAGTGGCAATGTGGGCTTGCGCTGGCTCAAACGCTCGGACCGTGTTCCTGGGAAGCCCGTTGGCCAGATGATTCTGGCGCTCCAAAGCTCGAACGGAATTGTCGGGCGTTCCAAGTTCCGGACTGGCTCTCATGCGCTGGCTCCGTGGGTGTTGTCCTGGACTCCTCCCCGCCCTGGCTCGCCGTCGCCGTTTCGACGGCGAACCGGGGGTGCGATTCGACGAAGAACCTTGGCCGCGTCGGTCGGCCGCAACCATGTCGGGGGCTGCGCGCCTCACCGCGAATATTCCGTGACCTCACGGCAAGCTGGGGATTCCCGCCATGAACTGGTTCGGATGGAAGACAACCGCTCTCCGCAAGTCGCGCTCGGACTCATTGACCCGTAAGCGTCGGATCGTGAAACCGCTCGATGCTTATGCGCTCGACGTGCTCGAAGACCGCGTCGTGCTCAGTTCGATCACGGTGAACAGCCTCGCTGATACGGCCACGCCTCCCGAGGGAACCGTCACGCTGCGCTCGGCGCTGGCCGCCGCCAATGCGGACGCCACCGGGAGCATGACGATCAACTTCAGTGTCTCGGGCGCGATTGCGGTCACGAACGGTCCGCTGACGTTCAATCCCGAGAATTCGGGCGAAGCGCTCGACATCGAGGGGGCGAACAAGATCGTGCTGAATGGGTTGGGGAACAGCGGCACCGGCCAGTTGCTCGTGATCGACTCGTCGGCCGGCATGGTTCAGCTCGGCGGCCTGACTCTGGCGAACGCCACCGCGTCCAGCGGCAACGACGGCGGCGCGATCCTGTTCCAGGGGACCGACGTCCTGAACGTGGTGAGCGACACGTTCCTGAACAACTCCGCCGACAACGGCGGCGCCATCGCCGCCGAATCGGCGGGACCGGTCAATGTGCAAAACAGCGCGTTTGGCTCGCCGCGCGGGAGCGGTAATACGGCGAGGGAAGCGGGCGGTGCGATCTACACGATTGATTCGAATTCAACCACGATCGTCCATGGCAGCAGATTCTACAACAACAAGGCGCTGGGTCAGCTTGCCGGCGGCAAGACACCCGAGGGCCCGAGCGGCGGGGCAATCCTCGCCGACGTCCAGGACGGGCTGGTGGTGACCAGCTCGGTCTTCTCCGGCAACGAAGTGACTGCGCCCGCGACCAATGGACTGAGCCTGGATGGTTACACGGTCCAGGGGGGCGCCATTGCGAACGTCTACGGCCAGTTGACCATCGACATGTCGACGTTCACCGGCAACCTGGCGCTCGCCAACGCCGGCGATAGCGAGACGTTCGGCGGATACCTGGGCGGTGAAGCCGACGGTGGTGCCGTGTACGCGGGGTGGGACATCGCCATCACGGGTTCAACGTTCACCAACAACAAGGCACAAGGGGGTGCGGGCGGTGACGCGGATAGCGGAGGCGGCGGCGGTACGGGTGGTCGAGCGCTTGGCGGCGCCATCGACGCGAGGGGTTTCGTCCAGGAGAACTCGGACGGGCTGACGGTCAACATCGGTCCGTCCGGAACGACCGCCTCGACGTTCACAGGCAACACCGCGATCGGCGGCGCCGGGGGTTTCGGCAATGCGAGCTACAGCGGGGGCGGCGGGGGTCTGGGCGCCGGGGGCGCGTTGTACGCTTATGGTTCAAGTGCCGGCCAGATCACCGCGAACTTCAGCAACAACCAGGCGATCGGGGGCCTGGGCGGTCTCTACAGCTCAGGTGGATACGCGAACGGCGGTGCGATCGCGGTGAGGGACGGCGCCTTCACGGTCACGGGAAGCACGTTCACCTCAAATCGCGCCACGGGCGGCATCGGTGGCCCCCCGGGCGCGGGCTCGACATCCTTCGGCGGAGGCGGCACAGCAGCCGGCGGCGCCGTGTCGAGCGGGTTCAACACCTCGTTGGACGTCGTCTCGTCCCAGTTCACGGGCAACATCGCGACCGGGGGCATGGGGAATAACGCGAATGAGTCGTACGCGGGTGGCGCGTACGGCGGCGCGATCGCAAGCGAAAAGACTTTGACCATCAGCGCCAGCACCTTCACCAGCAATGCCGCTGACGGCGGCGCGGCAGCGATCAACACGAACAATCAGGGCGGCACCGCCGGGGGTGGCGCGATCGCCGCGAACTACCAGCTCAACCTGACGAGCAGCACCTTCTCGTCGAACGTGGCGCGAGGGGGCGTCGGAGGGAGTTCCAAGCAGTTCGGCGGCGGACAGGGTGGAGTCGCCTTCGGAGGGGCAATTGATGCCGAACCGGTCGAGGATGAACCGAATGGCGTCGACCTGACCATCAGCGGCGTGACCTTCGGCGCCGGCAACGAGGCCATCGGCGGCGCGGGCGGCACGACGCTCGGGGCCGGGACCAGCGGCGGTACGGGCGGCTACGCCTACGGCGGGGCCCTGAACATCCTGAACTTCGGCGAACCGACGATCACGAACTCGACCTTCACCGGCGACTCGGCCGTTGGCGGCGCCGGCGGCATCGGTGGTAGCGGCGGCGCAAGCGGGTCCGGCGGCTCGGTGCTTGGTGGCGCGGTTCGAATCGGCGGGCCGGGAGTGAACCTCAACGCCGATACCTTCACGAGCAACGCGGCAATCGGCGGCAAAGGCGCCACAGGGATAGGAGTCGGAGGAAGCGCCGGAGCCGGCGGCAACGCCGATGGCGGCGCGGTCGAGAACGACTTCGGGGGATCGCTCGGTCTGACCATCGTCGGCAGCACGTTCGACCGCAACACCGTGACCGGCGGAACTGGTGGCCAGGGCGCCGGGGGTGCGACGAGCGGCAACGGTGGTTCCGCTTATGGCGGCGGGCTTTCCAGTGGCGGGACCGGGACCATCGTCACGCAATCCATCTTCACCGCGAACTCGGCGACGGGTGGCACCGTTCTCGGGCCCGCGATGCCGGGCTCCGGCTCCGGTGGCGCGATCGCGAACAGTGAATTTCAGACGCTCTCCGTCTCCGAGTCGATGGTGTCCTCCAACAAGGCGTCGACGAGCGGCGGCGGCATCTGGAACCAACCCAAGGGGACGGCCACCGCGGTCTTCTCCAGTATCTCGGGCAACACCGCACCGGTCGGCCCCGAGTTCTACAACGTCAACGCGTCGTCGAATTCGATCACGGTCAACAGTCTGGGCGACTCCGCCACGCCGCCATTGGGAACCGTCACGCTCCGGTCAGCCTTGGCGGAAGCCAACGAGGATCTGACCGGCAGCACGCTCATCAACTTCAGTCCGGGCCTGAGCGGCACGATCGCGCTCACGAACGGTGCGCTGGTGTTCAATCCCTCGAACCCCGGTGAAGCGCTCGACATCGAAGGGGGCGGGACGATCACGATCAACGCGGCGGGAAGCACTGGTGGGATCTTCGAGATCGACTCCGGCGCCGGGGCCGTGCAGATTGCCGGCTTGACGCTCGAGAACGGCAACAACTCCGTTGCCAACGGGGGCGCGATCCTCAATGAAGGGAACGACGTCCTCGACGTTGTAAACGACACGTTCCTGAACAACACGGCTAATGACGGTGGTGCAATCGCAAGTGTCGGTGATGGGCCGGTCGTTGTGCTGAACAGCGTTTTCGGCGCGACCACCGGCAGCGGGAATAGCGCGCGAGACTCCGGTGGCGCCATCTTCGCCAGTGGCCCGGACGCCGCCCTCACGGTGTTCAATAGCAAGTTCTACAACAACAAAGCCGATGGCTCGCTCGGTAGCGGAGGCACGGGCGGCGCGATTCTCTCAACCGCGAGATTCGGCATGACGGTGACCGGCTCGTTGTTCTCGGGCAACCAGGCCCTCGCAGCGACGAGGAGCGAGAATAACGGAGCATCCGCGACGGGAGGCGCCATCGCGAACATGGATGGTGGGCTCACCATCGCCACGACGACGTTCACGAACAATGCCGCGATCGGCGCCTACGGCGGCAGCGGGAACAATCTCGGATACTACGGTGGCGACGCGGACGGCGGCGCGGTCTTTAGCTTCGGCGATCTCGCACTGACAGGTTCCACGTTTACGAACAACACGGCTCAGGGCGGCAGCGGTGGCCCCGGTACCGCCGGCGCCGCAGGAGGCGACGGGGGCAACGGCTACGGTGGCGCGATTTACGCGGCTGGCTCGAACGCCGAAGCCAATGGCAATTCGGTCAACATCGGTCTCGCCGGGACGACAGGCACAACATTCACAGGCAACAAGGCGACCGGCGGTCTCGGCGGCTTCGCCAGCAGCGCGTTGGGTGGCGACGGC
Source organism: Singulisphaera sp. (assembly GCA_027451445.1). Lineage (GTDB taxonomy): Bacteria > Planctomycetota > Planctomycetia > Isosphaerales > Isosphaeraceae > DAIDJG01. The sequence goes on along the minus strand of DAIDJG010000370.1, from coordinate 8,876 downwards.
GGGACGGGTGCCGGTGGAGCGATCTACAACCATAATTCGTTCGAGGTACAGGTCACCGCGGCATTCAGCAGCAACCACGCGCTCGGTGGTACCGGGGGCACGGGGAACACGGGTGGTGAAGGGCTCGGCGGGGCGGTTTACAACAACGCCGGCAGCTTGACCCTCACCAGCAGTTCGTTCACCACCAATTCCGCTACCGGCGCCGCGGGCGGGGTCCCAAGCAGCGGCCTCGGTTACGGCGCAGGCGGCGATGCCGCCGGGGGCGCCGTCGCGGACAACTTTGTGGAAACCGGCCGGAATTCCCAGAACCGGTTCGACGGCGTGACCATCGTTTCCTCCGGTTTCACTGGAAACACCGCCACGGCAGGCGTCGGCAACAACAATTCGAACCTGTTCGCCGCAAACGACGCCGGCCAGGCGTTCGGTGGTGCGGTGGAAAGCGAATACGCTTTGGCGATCAGTGGCGGCACCTTTGCGACCAACACTGCCACCGGCGGCGCCGGCGCGATCAATACCAGTGACGCCGGCGGTCTGGCCGAGGGTGGTGCGGTCCAGGCCGACTATGACCTGAACGACATCGGAAGCACGTTCCGGTCCAACGTCGCCCAGGGCGGCGCGGGCGCCAGCTCCAAACTGGTTGCCGGCGCCATTGGCGGTTATGCCTATGGAGGTGCGGTCGCCGCCTTTGCGAACCAGTCGGCGAATTTCAACTACGATGTAACCTTGAGTGGCGTGACCTTCGCCGCGGGCAACCAATCCCGAGGCGGTGCCGGCGGCTCGTCGCTCGCCGCCAAACAACGCGGCGGCAACGGCGGCATCGGCTCCGGCGGAGCGCTGAGCATTCAAAGTCTCGGCGGCGCTGACCCCGCCGTCACCAACACGTCCTTCACTGGCGATTCCGCAATCGGCGGCAACGGCGGCTCGGGAGGCACCGGTGGTCAGAGCGGTTCCGGCGGCCTGGGTCTCGGAGGTGCGGTGTTTGCCGACTCCGTCGGTCTAACCCTGAACCGCGACACCTTCACCAGCAATTCGACCACCGGCGGTCTTGGTGCCGACGCATCCGGCGCCGGTGGTATCGCCGGTGAGGGCGGAATCGCCGCTGGCGGCGCCGTGGAGAACGACCACTTGCTGGAAGTCGTCGGCAGCACGTTCACGTCGAACAGCACAACTGGCGGCGTGGGCGGGACCGGCGCGCTCGGCGCCACGAGCTCGCACGGCGGCCTCGGCGCCGGTGGCGCCCTGGACAACTTCGGGTCCGCGTTTATCACGCAGAGCACGATCTCCGGCAACACCGCCACGGGAGGCAAGGGCCCGACAGCTAGCCTGATTGGACACGGCTACGGGGGTGGGCTCGCCAATGAAGTTGGCGGCTTGCTTTCCTTCTCAGCGGGCACCATCAGCTCCAACACCGCTTCGACCGACGGCGGAGGGATCTGGAAGTATCCGAGTGAGAAGGGGAACGCGACAGTGGTCTTCACGACGCTCGCGAACAACAGCCCGGACGATTCGAACTAAATGGCCGAGTTCCTGTAGGGTGGGTCGGAACGCCGCGCAGCGGCGCGAGGCCCACCAGCGAACGCGACCGCTGAACCCCGGTGGGCCTCACCGCCCTTTCGGGCGGCTGCAACCCACCCTACAACGGAGTTCCGCGACAACCGCTCAATCCCCGGCCTCCACCGTAACCGCCATCACGACCGGCGCCGTCACATCCGAACCCTTCACCAGGTCAATCCGCTCGATCAGATTGCTCCGTTTCGGATGGATCGCGAGATAACGGATCTGCTGTCCTCGCAGCCGGAAGGCGAACTTGGAGCCCGGCACATCCACGCGCCGGATGTAGTCGGCGAATTCGACGCCGTTTTTCAGCGGGTGGTCCTCGGTCGCGCCGTCCTGGTAGTGGAGTCGAACGATCATGGAGACACTCTCATCGCCGACGGCCGGATAGCCCCAGCCGCTAACTCCGCTCAGGAAATGGATGGCCTTCGCGGGGCTGTTGCAGGCGAGGGTGACCGACCGCGGCATGCGCGGGGGAATCGCGCCGTTGGGCGACTGAAGCATGACAACGTTCGGCACGCGATCGCCCCGAGGATCGACCAACTGGAACGGCACTCCTTCGAAGGTCTTCGGTCCCCAATCGGCGAAGACCAGACGTTCGCCTGGAGAGTCCTCGCTGTAAAACATGCCGCGTGTGCTGACGCAGGTGGCCACCTTGGCCAGGTCGAGCGGCGTGTACTTGCCGCGCTGGGTGAGAAACTCGAGGATGTTGGCGATGTCCGCAGCGGGGACTTGCTTCTCGAACCCCTCGGGCATCAGCGATTTCGGTGAGGCGACGAGCTCCTCAATGTCGTCGCGCTGAACGACATGGGGCTTCCCTTCGGCGTCACCGAGCTCAATGGCGGTCTTGCTCTCGCCAGTGAGGACGCCTGTCAGCACCAGGCCGTCCTTCGTGGCCACGCTGTACTGCTTGAAGTTCCCCTCGACGTTCCGGCTCGGGTCGAGGATGTGCACCAGCAGCTCGGCCTTGGGATGAACGGCCATGCCCGTCAGGTCGGGCCCGACTTTGCCCCCTTCGCCACTGTGGGTGTGGCACTTGGCACACTGCTCCTTGAAGACGACCTTGCCGCGGGCGGCGTCCGCCTTTTTCAGTACGATGGGGGCCAGCTCGTCGATCACCTTCTGGCGATCGGCGTTGGGCAGTCCGCCTTCTTTCGTCAGCAACTCGCGAGCACGAACGCGGATGGCGCGCTCGGGATGCGCGGCGAGGGCCTGCTTCTGATCGAGGCTAAGCTCCGAGAGGGAAACGCTCGCATTGGACAGGCCGTCAAGAAGCGCAGCGGTCGCCTTCGGGCGCTGGAGCAGAACTTTGATCGCGGCCGCTTTGGCCGAAGGGGTCAGCGCCGGCAGCCGCTTCACCAGGTCGGTTCCGACAGCCTCGGATTCACTCGCTCCGAGCGCGTCGATCAGGCCGGCGGTCAGCGCGGGTGAGCTGCGGGCGGAGACCTGGTCGAGGACCGTCGCCACGGTTTTTGCGTCATTCGGGAGGAAGCCGATCAACTGCCGGGCTGATTCGATGCGCTGGTCGTCACCGCGCTTGGCATCGGACACAGCCGCAAAGAGCGACTCGGTGATCTCACGGCCGTATTTCTCGAATTCCTTGCTGCCGAGAGTTGAGGCGAGCCTGACGAGTGCACCGCGCGATCCGGTCGGGAGGGACTTCAAGAGCGTTGCGAGTGACTTTTCGCCATCCGCGTCGAGCGCTACCGATCGCCCCTTCGGCCAGCCTTTCGAGAGGCCTTCGATCACGGCTTCCACGGTCATCGGCTCGCCCGCCGCCAACGCGGCCAGGGTCCGGCCGATATCGTCCGGCCCACCTCGTGCGTAGTGTGCAGCGACCGTCGTCACGATCGTTCTCTCATTGGAACCCAGCGACTTCTCACCCACGACCGCTGTGATGAAGCCCGCTGCGTTCCTGGCCGCGGCGCTCGTCAATGCGTCGGGAATCCAGCGATCCTGGAGATTCGCCGGCTTCCGCATCGCAGAAACCAACGCCTTGCCGACCGGAGAAGCGGCGGGCAGATCGGCGAGTGCCAGGAAGGACGCAAGTCGCACCTGAGCATCCGCATCGTCGAGCGGGCCGGACGACGCCAGGATCGTCGCAACCGATTCGGGCCGATTCGGCAGCACCTTCACCGCATTGAGCCGAACGCCGGCGGAGCGGTGCGTCAAGCCGTCGAGAACGGCTTCGTTGGTGCCGGCGATTCTCTCTTCGATCGCGCCTAGCCCCTGCAATGTCCACAGGGCATGGATTGCCGACGGGTTTAGGCCGATCGCATCGATCTCCGGGCTCCTGGCCAGCGCGATCAAGTCGGCCACGACGTCCTTCTTGCCGCGTTCGACGAGGAGGCGCTGGGCATGGAGCCGCCACAACATGTTGCTGTTTTTCAAGGTCGCGACCAGCGTCTGGGGTGATGCACCGGCGAGCGAGAACGGTTTCGACTCCTTCGCACCCTTGTAGACCAGGCGATAAATGCGCGCGTGCGTTTTGTCGCGCAACTCGGTCTCGTAAGCGCCCCCCCTGCCCGTCTTGAATCCGGCCGGCGTGGGGTTGTGCTGCACGATGTAGTTGTACCAGTCGATCATCCAGACGTGGCCGTCGGGACCAACCTCGGCCATCGTGGGCGCACACCACTCGTCGTCGCTGGCAAACAGATTGAAGGGGTTCGTCGAGTGGAAATCGGAGCCATCCGGCGTCAACACGAACGTGCCCACCAGGTGACCCGTCGGCTCGGCGACGAAGGCCGTGCGGTTCCAGTATTCCTGAGGATACGTTCGCGCTGTGTAGAGCGCGTGCCCGGCCCCGGCCGTATAACCGCCGTGGTGATCGACCTGCCGCACCTTCTCGGTGATGGCGTGGAAGAGGTGGGTGTCCGCAATCGTCCCCAGTGTCGAGGCCGCCCAGCCGCGAACCGACTCGTAGTAGCGGTTCGGGATCGGCATGTACACGCTGGGATTTCGGTTGGCCGTCGAGCCGAAGAGGATGCCCTCCTCGCTGAACCCGACACCCCACGAGTTGTTGTTCGTACTGCGCACGAACTCGAACTTCGACCCATCGGGCTTGAACCGGTAGAATCCCTGGCTGAACCGCAGATCCTCACCGCCGATCGTGCCCCGGAACCCGGAGTAACCGACGATGCCCCAGAGCCAATTATCCAGCCCATAGCGCAGGTTGCTCGGCCCCGCGTGCGTGTCGCCCGTGCCCCAGCCGGTGAACAATACGCGCTTCTCGTCGGCCTTGTCGTCGCCGTCGGTATCACGCAGGTAGAGCGTGTGAGGCGCCTGGTGGACGACGATCCCGCCTTTGTAGAACGCGATGCTCGTGGGAATGCTCAACTTCTCGGCGAACACCGTGAACTTGTCGGCCACGCCGTCCCCATCGGTATCCTCCAGGATCTTGATGCGGTCCCTCCCCTGCCCCTCCGGTTTGAGCTCGTTGGGATAGTCGAGCGACTCGGCGATCCAGAGCCGCCCGCGCTCGTCCCAGTTCATGCAGAGCGGTTTGCCGATCTGTGGCTCGGCCGCGAACAGGCGTACCTCAAACCCTTCGGGGACGACCATGTGCTTCATCGACTCGGCCGGGCTCACCGGGAGCTGCATCTTGTTCCACGATCCGTCGCCCCGACTGCGAGAGTCCGGCGGGTAGAAGGCGATCTTGGCTTCCGCATATTCGAACGGTTTCACGTCCATTCGCCTGGCCGTCATCTTGGGGATCGGGAACACGGTTCGTTCCGCGAACGCACCCGCAAGGGCGGGGTCGCCGCCGCTCGCCCAGCGGATCCCGCGCTCCAGCAGGTTGTGAAAGCCGGGGTTACCCCAGGTGCGCTGGTCGTGCCCCCAGGCCGTGTAGAAGACGCGCCCCTTGCCGTGCGTACGGACCCACGTCCAGGGCTCCTTGCTTTGCCCCTCCTCGCGGTGCGACAGCACGACCCGGTCCTTCGTGTTGTGTTTGCGGTGGACGTAGGTCTCGTCCCAGCTCGAGAAACCGGAGTAGTCCTTCATGACCGGGTGGTTCGGTTCGTCCACCACCTCGTGCACGATGCCGGTCGCGTGATGGTCGAACTGGGCCCCGATGAGCGCAACAACCTCGGGCGCGTTGCGGAAGCAGTACGATGCGCAGTGCAGCGGCACGAAGCCCTTCCCACTCGCCACGTAATGGAGCAGCGCGCGTTCCTCCGCCGGGTCGATCGCGTCGATGTTCGCGTAGAGGAGTAGAGCGTCGTATGGCTTGAGGGTCTCGGGGTTCAAATCCTTGACGTTTTCGGTGTAGGTCGCCTCGATCCCCCGGGCCTTCAGAACGGGCTCGATCTGCCGGAACCGCGCAGCGGGTTGGTGGTGGCCCTTGTCACCCAGGAAGAGGACTTTCAGAGGGTCCGGCGCGGCCGTCGCGACGCTCGCGAACGCCAGCCAGAATGCCGCGGCTCGGCTTGCTCGTAGGATCCACGATCCGCCCATGTCTGACGTCCTCCAGAGGCTTCTCAAGTTCTCAGTGAAAAGTAAGAGCGCGTGCACAAATAGCGTCGAAAACCACCTTCCGCTGCGTCTACATCGGGAGGGCGAGGCTCCGTCCGAGCCAGCCCTGTTCCGATGACGAGTCTTCGAGTCATCGGAACATCGCGTGTGATGAGCAGGCGCCGGCTCGCGGTGATCCCACCGCTCGAAGACTCGCCGCGGGATCAAAGCTGGCTCGGACGGAGCCTCGCCCTCCCAATTTCACATATCATTTTCCGCCATCCTATCATGACGGGCAGTCGCCACTGTACGGAATCGCTCAAACCTGCGACGGCATCTCGAACCGCGACGAATACTCGCGCCCCAACAGCTTATCCGCCTCCGGATCGTTCACGAACGCCTCCCTCGCCGCGTCGAACGTCAACTTTCGACCCGTACGGTAGGCAATATTGCCGAGGTGGCAAAGCCTCGTGCTCAGGTGGCCGATCTCAACGTCCGCGTTTGGCTTCTCGCGCGAATGGACGCAGTCAAGGAAGTTCTGCACGTGCGACGCCTGGCCGCCGCTCGACTTGCCTTCGGCCTTCTCGCCGTCCTCGATGCGCCAGCTCTTCTCGTCGACGAGCAACGTTCCCTTGTCGCCGTAGAAGGCGATGCCGAATCCGAGACCCTCGGTGCCATGCTTGGACCACATCCGGTGTTCCCAGACGATGCAAGACTCCGGGAACTCCCAGGTCACGATCTGCGTGTCGGGAACTTCCTGATCGTCGTCGAAAACGTACTTACCGCCGCCCGAGGAAACGCGCAAAGGCGCCTCGACACCGAGCCCCCATCGTGCCACATCGAGGCCGTGGATGCCGTTGTTCCCAAGTTCGCCGGTGCCCCAGTTCCAGAACCAGTGCCAGTTGTAGTGGAACCGGTTCGCGTAAAACGGGCGGTCCGGCGCAGGCCCTTGCCACATGGCGTAATCGACACCCTTGGGAACCTCGCCCGGCGAGCCGTGCCCGATGCTCTTGCGCTGCTGGTGAATCCACGCCCGCGCCATGCCCACCTTGCCGATCTTCCCCGACTGGACCTGTTCGACCGCATCCTTGACGTGCGACATGCTGCGCCTTTGGGTGCCGATCTGCACGACGCGGTTGTACTTCCGTGCCGCCTCGACCATCCTGCGACCTTCGACGACGTTATGACAGGCGGGCTTCTCGCAGTATACGTCCTTCCCGGCCTGGCAGGCCATGACCGTTATCAACGCGTGCCAGTGGTCGGGCGTGGCCACGGCAACCGCGTCGATCGCCTTGTCATCGAGCAGGCGACGGAAGTCTTTCTCCGTCCTGGGTGCTTTGCCGCTGATCTCCTCGACGGATTCCGGCAGTTTGCCGAACGAGGCATCATCGATGTCGCAAAGGGCGACGACTTCGGCTCCCTTGCTCTGCGCAAACGAGCGCGCCAGGTCGCGGCCGCGGCCGCGCACGCCGATGACCGCCACCCGGACCTTCTCCGACGCGGAGGGGGCCGCAGCAACCAGCTTGCCTGACAACGCGAGCACGCCGGCTGCTCCCAGAAACGTTCGCCGATTGGTCGTGGACATGACGCCTCGCCTCCACAAAGTCTCGCAAGCTACCACGGTCGAAAGGATTGCAACAGACGGATTCACGTCTCATTGAAGGTAGTCGCGATGAGCATTCGCGACAAGGAGCTAACACGCGGAGACGCAACGATTCGGCGTCCTACGACGAGCCGAGATTGCAGGCATGAACCGCTGGCTCTCATCAGTTTTTCCCTGGTGCCTAACCGTTCGTGCGCCTCAACGAGCGGGATGGGTGGCCGGGGCAAAGGGGAGCGCAGCTCCACGTGCCCCGGTGGGCCGCGAGACGCTTCCGGGGCACGTCGGCCTTCCGGCCTCCTCTGCCCCGGCCACCCCAGGCCTCCCACATTCACGCACAATCTCTTGGGCGCCAGGAATTTTTCCCGCGGGTCATCGCGTGTTCCTAACGCGAAGGATCTTGCCCACGCTTCAGCGCGTCAATTTCGCGGCGGAGCCGTTCGATCTCCGCCTCGGCACGACGCCGCGCGTCAGCGTCAGCTTCCGCGCGAGCCTCGGCGTCGCGCCGGGTTTGGGCTTCCGCTTCGGCTCGCGCCTCGGCGTCGCGAAGCGCTGCCTTGGCCGCCGCATTCTCCTCGCGGAACGTCGGTAAACGGCGCCCGGTCCTCGGGTCGAAGAGACGGAGGGCCATGCGCTGTCGCTCCAGGTGGAGACCGAGCACCGCACTCGGCAAGCGTCCGTCCACGGGCTCGATCCGGACGTATTCCCCCGCGACGAGGCGGTACCCCTGCATCGACGGGAACAGGTAATCGCTGTACGGGTCGAACAAGAAGTATTCCGGAACCTTCAAACGGTCCCGATAGAGCACCAACTTCTTTTTCTGGTCTTCCGTGCGGGTGGTCTTCGACGTGAGCTCGATCACCACATCCGGGTACTTGCCCTCGACCCACCCGAGGTAATGCAGTCGTGGCGGCTCCTTGGCAATACCGTGGACGACGAGAACATCCGGAGAGACATGCTTGCGCCCGTTCCCCTCCTCGTAGAAGAGCAGGATATTGCCCGATACGTAAACATTGGGATTGTCCGCGTAGTAGACACGCAACGTTTCGATCGTGTCAATCATGTCATCGCGGTGCACATCCGTTTCCGCCATCGGCTTGCCATCCGAAGTGGGATATTCGACCTTGCGGCGCGAGGGTCGAGGGACAGTCGCCATGACGCGGCGCTCCACGAAGACAACACCCGCCGGATCACTCGGGAACGGGCGCGGGTCAGCCTCCATTCATCGTCCATTGTAGCAAGGCTGCGTCGCGCTCACACCACAGATCGC
>DAIDJG010000369.1 GCA_027451445.1 Singulisphaera sp. | reverse complement strand
CCGGAGCCTGCGAACCCGATCGCAACCTGGCGGGTCGGGACGGTCGGAAAGATTGTGTGCGTTCTGCCCGTTAGACCGATATTAACCACTGGCGAGGAACGAGGAGTGGCCCAGCCCGCGTTTGGACGGCCTTCGTTCCCGCAACCCCCCGCAACCGAGGCGCAGGCTGATGGATGGGTCGGGACCGGGAAGTGCAACGGAGCGCCAGCGACGCCGCTGGACTCATCTCGTGGGCCTGTCGGCGCAAGGTATGCCTGGCCTGGCCCAGTTGCTCCTCGAACGGGGACTGAACGTCTCCGCCTCCGATCCCAATTCAACCAACCACCCGCCAGTCGAGTCGCTGAAACGACTTGGCCTCCGGATCCACGACGGTCATCGCCCTCGCCATTTCACCCAGGCCGCCTCGTTGCTCGTTCACGCGCCCGAGGTCGGTCGCGACCATACGGAGCGGCTACGCGCGCTTCGTCGAGGCGTGCCTCAGAAGACCCCGAGCGAGTGCTTGGATCCGTTGATCCATTCTCAATTCGGCCTGGGAGTGGTCGGGCAGCGTGAAGCCAGTGTCGCGTCGGCCATGATTGCCTGGACGTTGTCGCGTGCCGGATGGGATCCCTCGGTTTACCTTGGCCGAAGTGCCCCGCAGCTCGGAGGGTGGGCCCGGGCGGGGCACGGGCCCCACTTCGTGTTCGAGACGCTTGGCCCGGCGGAGGCTGTTGGTCCACTGGGGCCCAGGGTCGCGGTGGTGCTGAAACCGCGGCCGGCGCGCGACGGAAGTATCGTTGCGCAAGATGATTCCTTGAAAGAGTTTATCCGCTCCGTTCCGCGCGAGGGCAAAATCTTTGCAACCCGCGAAAACTGGCGGCTGCACGAGGCCATGCGAGCTGCCGATGCGCCGGTGGAATGGCTGTCGCTGAACGAGCCAAGCGGCTGGTGGGGGGCAGACTTGCGCGAGCATCGCGGGCAGTTCCGCTTCCGCGCGTTCCACCAGGGGCGATTCACGGTGGAAATCCGGCTCAGGGTGACCGGGCGGCGTAATGTCTTGAGTGCGCTGGCGACCGTCGCGGTGTGTGAATACCTTGCGGTCCCTACCGCTGAAATCAAGGAAGGCCTGGAAGAGTTTTCGGGCGTTTCGGGGGATTTCGAGTCCCGCGGAAGCTACCGAGGTGTTACTCTGGTTCATGACGAAGCCCAGACGGTGCAAGGAGTGGCCGAGACGTTGGCGATCGGCCGACAGGTCTTCGGAGCCCGCCGGCTCTGGGTGGTCTTCAGCCCCGACGAGGACGGATTGACGGCGAGCGGTGTGGAGCGCTATCTCTCCGCGCTCGGTCTCGCCGACTGTGTGGTGATCCAGCCGCGTGGGGCCGTGACGACAGAAACCCGAACGGCATGGACAGACCTGGCGCAAGCTTTACACTGGGCAGGTGTTGGTGCGACTCTGGTAACTGGTCTCGAGGAAGCGGTAAGCGTCCTGGACCAGCATCTGAAACCCGGCGATGTGCTGCTGACGCTCGGGCCCGGCGAGGTGGGAACGATCTCCGATGCATTCATTCGACGACTTTCGCGCGATCGTCAAGACCGGTGAGCCGCTGGCCCCTCACGTCTGGTTCCGGCTGGGCGGCCCCGCGGCGTATCTGGCCCGACCGCAAACGCGCGAGCAATTGCTGGGTTTACTCCAGCGCTGTCGTGCCGAAGGGCTGCCGTTCAAGATCCTCAGCGGCGGATCGAATATCCTGGTGCGTGACGAGGGCGCGAACGCCCTGGTGATCCACCTCGAGAGCCCGGCCTTTTCGGAGATCAACGTCGATGAGCGCAGGATTGAAGCGGGTGCCGCGGTGCCGCTGACGTCGCTGATCTCCCATTCGGCGCGGGCGGGTCTGGGCGGTCTGGAGATCCTGACGGGGATTCCTGGCACGGTCGGAGGCGCCGTGCGCGGCAACGCGGGAGGGCGCCAGGGGGCCATCGGCCAGTTCGTGCGACGGGCCACGGTAATCGATTCCCACGACGAGATCCAGGTCCTCGAACGGGACGACCTGAGCTTCGACCACCGCGAGTCGAACATCGACGAGCCGGTGATCCTGTCAGCCGAGTTCGAGCTCGAAAATGAAGACCCGGAAGCGGTTGTGAGGCGGATGCGGCGCATCTGGATCGTCAAGAAGGAGAACCAGCCTTACGGCCACCAATCCTCAGGCTGTATCTTCAAGAATCCCACCCCCGACGTCTCGGCCGGTGCGCTGATCGACCAGGCCGGACTGAAGGGCGCACGTCACGGCGGAGCGGAGGTCTCCGACCGCCATGCCAACTTCATTGTGGCCCAGCCGGGCGCCACGGCCTCCGATGTCCTTAATCTCATCGACCAGATCCGGCAGCGAGTCTGGCAACAGTTTGGATACGAGCTCGAACTGCAAATTCAGATCTGGTAGCCGTGAATGGCGCGGGTGCCGTTTCAAAACTGGGTGCCGCACTTCGCGGGCGACAGGAGCCAGGTGATGGACCACCGCCGCCGGCTCATGCGCATGGGTCTCGCCGTGTCGGCGGCATTTATGCTTCTTCTGATGGTGGCCTTGCTCCTCTCCACGTTGAGACTCCGGCTCGACGAATGGTTCAAAACCCAAGAGCCGTATATTCTTCCGTTCGGACAAATCACGCTGGAACCAGCCCCGCCGGGATGGTACCGAGGCGGTTCGGCGGCGTTTCTGGAAAACGTGCGGTCGGCCGCGTCGGTCCCGGAGAAACTGTCGATCCTCGACGACATACGACTTGTCCCGGCATTCCGCAAATACACGTGGGTACGTCGGGTGCTGGAAGTCAGGCGGAATCATCCCAATCAAATCATCGTGCGCCTCGAGTATCGCGAGCCCGTAATGCGCGCCTGGGATTATCCAAAAACCAAGTATGTGCTCGATCGCGATGCGGTGTTCTTGCCGCCGGAAAATATCGACCCGGAGGTGGTTGAAAACCTGGTCCCGTTCCGACTCTCGGCAATCCCGACCTCACCCCAGCCGGGCGAGCCCTGGAAGTCTGCCGCGGGCGGTTCGGCGGCTCGAGTGGATCCCAACGTACTAGGCGTCGCTCGACTTGCGGCATTCCTCAAAGACGCCAGAGAGAACGCCCACCGATCCACACCTAAAATTGAAGCGATCCACGCTTACGACGACGGGAATGCGTACGTTCAGTTGAAACCCAAAATCATGGTCAAATGGAGCGAC
>DAIDJG010000368.1 GCA_027451445.1 Singulisphaera sp. | reverse complement strand
GGGAGCGCAGCTCCACGTGCCCCGGTGGGCCGCGAGACGCTTCCGGGGCACGTCGGCCTTCCGGCCTCCTCTGCCCCGGCCACCCCAGGTCTCCCACATTCACGCACAATCTGTTGGGCGCCAGGCAAACATTATCTTTTTATGCATGGTATATTCAGTCCTTTGTCATGGGGCGCGGCGGCGGTTGCGGTCGCGCTGCTGAGCTTGGCGGTCCGCGCCCAGGACGGTGATCGGGCAGCGCAGGCGAAGCGCGATCGCGTGCTTCAGATTTACACTCAGGAGGCGGAGGGATACACGATCTTTCGCGATGCGAGCCGTGCCGAGAAACTGGAATTGCGGCGGCAGCCGGTGTACCGCTGGCTCAATCCGCTCCGCGCGGGCGGACAGGACGGCGCGGTCTTCGTGTGGACTTATCGGGGACGCGCGGAGGTGATTGGCACGTTCTTCTCGTTTCCCACAAAGGGCCCGCGGGGGCTGGTCCACGAACTCCACTCACTGGCAACGACCGTGCTCGATGTCAGGCGCGTGGGCGATGAAGAGCGCAAGGCGGCCACGTGGGCGCCAAGAGGACCGGGGCTCACCCTCGCGGACGTGCCGGGTGCCCCGGCGCCTGCGACTTCGCCGGCGCAGCGGTTAGTCCAGATGCGCGCCATCGGCCGCGAGTTCACGGGGACCACGCGCGATGCGGAGCGGCGTCGCTGGGAACTTCGGCTCTTGCCCCAGGCACTCTACCGTTACGAGAGCACCGATCCCGACGTGCTCGACGGCGCCCTGTTTGCGTTCGTCAGCTCGGCCGGCACAGATCCGGAAGTGATTCTCGTCCTGGAGGCTCGAAAACGTGCCGGCGCCGCCGCCCCGACCTGGCAGTTCGCACTGGCCCGTTACACCGATATGAATGTGCAAATGCGCCACCAAGACAAGGAAGTGTTTTCGGTCCCGTTCCTCAACGGTCCGACGGACTACCGGGAGAGCTACCGCATTTTCCCCGACCGCGAAATCCCACCTGTCGAGGAGCAGGCGCAGGCCGCCGAGCGACCTTGAGGCACGTTTCCCGGCAGCCGACAACCCAATCCAAAGACCAGATCGTTTACGCTCTCCGTTCTTATTGGTCGCGCACGATTCAGACACCAACCGCTTCACACGCGGGAAGGCCGGCGCTTGAGAATTCGCCCCTACAACGGCTGGATGTTCCTCGCCGCGCTACTGACGGTATCCGCGTGGAGAGCGTTCGAGAGGTCCAGGCTCGAGCTGGCCGACATTCCGAGCAGGATGGTGCGGTGGCCATTGCTTACGCGGTTGACGACGGAGGAGCTCGACCAGGGACTCGCCCACCGATATTGCGCAATGTTCGCCGACCTCCAGCATGCGCGTGATGTCGGCTACTTTACCGAAGCGCCAAGCGCGACGATGTGGTCCGACTCCTCTCCGGCCGGTGCCTCGCGGATCGAGCGTTACTACATGGCGCAGGGCATCTTGCCCCCAGCGTTGCTCCGGCTCGACGAGCGCTGGCCGACGACGATCGTCGACTGTGCCACGCCAGAGCAAGCCCAACGTGTTCTGGTCCGTAAACGCCTGAGAGCGGTTCGCGACTACGGGAACGGCCTGCTCCTTGCCACGCCGGAACACTAACAGGAGCCGTGTGATGACTTGCCTGGCGGCTTACGGCGTCTCCTGGCTGATCGGTTGCTTCATCGTGCGCGCGATCCTGGGCGCACGCTGGACTCGCAGCCCCTGGACGCTCCGCCTCGGGCTCGGCTGGGCGAGTGGCGCCGCGTTTAGCGGGATGACCACGTTCTGGGCGATGGTTTTCGCTCCTCACGATCGCAACGGGATCGTCACCTTGACCGCAATCGCCGGGCTTACCCTGCTGTTCGTGAGGCCGGGTCGGACCGCAACCGAGACCGAGAGCCGGGATCTCGCGGAACGTCCAGGTCGCTGGCAGTGTGCGGCGCAAACGATTGCCGGTACGTTCTTTGCGTTACTCCTGTTGCTGTGGGTCGGCCGTGGGCTGTCCATAGGCGTGGGCTCGCCTGCGGGCGGGTGGGACGCCTTCTCGATCTGGAACCAACGAGCACGGTTCTTCCTGTTCTGCCCCGAGGAGTGGACTCGCGCCTGCGACCGGGTGATCGAATGGTCGCATCCCGAGTATCCCAACTTGCTGCCCAGCCTGATTGTTTATGGTTGGCTTCCCGAGGGGCGGTGTCTGGCGATCGCGCCGGTGCTCGTCGCGGTCTTGACGCACGTCGCGAAGCTTCTGGTGATTGTTGGGCTGACTCGCACGGCCTATCCCCGGAGTCTCTGGCCGTGGGTGTTCGGCGTTTTCTACATGACGATCCAGCAGGAATGGACCCAGGAGGTCGCCTGGCAGTACGCAGACCGGCCGCTTGCGTTGTTTCTGCTCGCCGCCGTGGGGTGTGCAGCGCTCGGGATCCGTGAGGGATCGCCCGCATGGTACGCGCTGGCGGGATGGTTTTGGGGAGCGGCGGGGTTTTGCAAGGACGAAGGGAAAGCCGCACTCGCCGTGCTGGCCGTCGGGGCGGTTCTCGCGTCGTTCCAAGCGGCACGGCAAGGGGCCGGCCGTCGGGCGCTCGTCAACGTCGCCTACCTCGGCGCGGGATTGCTGCCGGGTCTGCTCTCACTCGCGCTCCAGTGGGGCAAAAGTCCGATCGCCACGCGGCTGATCACCGCCATGACGCTCGCGCCCTGGAGCGACACAAGCCGGTCTGCGCTGATTCTCAGCTTTCTCGTTAAGCGCTGGAACCATCCGGAGTGGGGCGGGATGTGGTGGGGGTGTGGACTGGCGCTCGCAGCCCTCGTGCCCTGGCTGCGCAGGCGCGAGCTCTGGCTACTCTGGGCCGTGCCCACCATTCAACTGTTGATCTATCTTGCCATCTTTCAGCTCACGCCCCACCCCCTGGCGTGGCATCTCGACTCGGCGATGCCGCGGCTGCTGTATCACCTGGGTCCCACGGTCTTCGTCGCGGCGAGTTGGCTCATCCTCGAGGTGGCCCACGCTCGGGAACCGCGCCGGCAGCACGAGCTCGAGCGCGGAGATGGCTCTTTGTTGTAGCCACAAATATCGTGCGCCATACGGCGATCTCGCAGTCATCAGCGTGGCTCCCGTGAGCGCGACGACTCACCGTCTCGAATTCTCCTCATTTGACCCCGGTGCCGGACGGACGGCCATGCCCTTTGTGTCTTCGGTATGCTTTTTGCGACGATTGAGAATATAAGAGTTTTTAGTTTTCTTAGTGCCTGGCTCGTGTACGTTCGTGGGTTTCTTGCGCAATTTGCATCCCTGCAAGTGGTCGCGCGGACCGGTTCCTGCATGAGAGCTGATCCGCACGGACCGGAAGGAGCATTACCATGGAACTCTGGGAAATCCATCCGTCGCTCGTCCACTTTCCTATCGCCCTGCTGATTGCCGGCCTCTGCACGGACTTTTACGCCCGGGCACGTCGCAATGTGAACGCCGGGCATGTCGGTACGGGATTGTACATCGCCGGCGTCGTGGCGGGGCTGGTCACCGGCTTGGCCGGTCTGCTTGCGTTCTACACGGTCCCGTCCGCACATACCGAGCAGGCTCATGATCAGGTCATCTGGCACCTGGGCCTGGCCTTGACCTCGGTCGTGCTGTTCGCGTTGGTCGCCTGGGTGCGGTGGCGCGGCTGGCGTGAGTTGCCGTCCGGCGGTTCGCTGGTGGTGGGTCTGGTGGCCGTCTGCCTGTTGATCGCAGCCGGTTACCTGGGCGGCCACATCGTCTACCACGGCGCCATGGGCGTCGAGCCGGACCTGCTGTCGTCACGCCTAACAAAGCATCACCACGGCGGGACTGATGAAGCCCGGCAGGTATCCGTCGAGGATCATCAACGACGTTGATCGGAGCGGCAACCGAGGCGAGAAGCGGGTGCCGTCCGGACTGCACTTGGAATGACTTCGCATCGTGCCACTCCGAAATCCCGAGAAAACGACAATCGGGCCAAAAGCGGGGACCGAACCGGCGGCGGCCACGGTCACGAGAACTCCGAACCGTTCCTGATAAGAAAAGACCACCTGCTCCCACTGTCCGGACAATTCGCCCGATATGGAGTCCGCAACATTTCCTGAATGACGACAATCCTCGTGAGAGCCCATTTTTGCGACGTCCGTCCAGTTTACGAACGAGCACATCGGGGCTCGATATACCATGGTTTCGGGAGGGCTGCCGGTCGGGGGCGTCGTGCCCCTGGCGGACCTTGCGGCGCCGCAGCTTACCGAACAACGGCACCATGGTCCGGGGATTCTCAGCATGGCACTTGGCCTCACATTACGACGGCGTCGGCGCCTGCTGTTGGGAAGCGTTTGCGACGCCATCGACGATCTGGAACCACGGTGCTTGCTCGCAGCAGGCATCAACGGGCTCCCGCTCCCGACCGCCGAAGTCGGTCGGAGCGCCAGCACGGCAGCGGACGTCCTGGCACCCCTGGATCCCATTGCGACCACGCTCGCGTTGAGTCCCTCAACCTTCTATCCGAGGACGGGCCAGACGGTATCCTTGACGGCCGTGCTCCAGACATACGGGGCTCGTGCAAATCCGCCTGGAGAGATCACCTTTACGGTCGACGGCCAGACCCAGCCGGCGGTTGCCCTCTCGGTGGTCGATGGCGTGGATCAGGCCGTTCTGACCACGACGTTCACAACTGCGAGCCAGCATTCGGTTTCAGCGTCCTACGCCGGCTCGGCCAACTTTGTCGCAAGTTCCTCGGGTCCGCTCGACGTCACCGTGATCCCGGCGGGCGTCAAAACCCCGACGATGCTCAACGTTTTCACGCCGGTTCCCGAACTCGTGGGGAACACGACCAACGTGATTGCCAACGTTGTGCCGGAAGGTTCGGGTGTGCCCTCGGGAACGGTCAGCTTCACGATCGACGGCGTTCCCGACGGGTCGGAACCCGTCAATGAAACGGGCACTGCGCTCCTGCCGGTAACCGGGTTGGCGGCAGGCCAGCATACCGTCTCCGCCTCGTACAGTGGGGACGGGTCGTTCGCACCAAGCACCGGTTCCTTCACGATCAACATCCTCAAATACTTGACCCAGACCAAGCTGACCGCCGCCCCCAACCCCGCGAACGCCGGCAAGCCGGTGACTTTTGATGCACAGGTATCACTCGGCCCCCTGCCGCCGGTCGCGACGCCTGCTATCGTCTCATCTCAGCCTTCGGGATCTCCTCCGATCAGTGGCACTGTGACCTTCATGGACGGCAACCAGGTGCTGGGGACCGCGCCCTTGGGCAGCGATGGGACCGCTGTGTTCACGACAACTCTGGTTCCCGGGACGCACGTTGTTCACGCACTCTATAGCGGCGACCCCACATACGGCGCCAGCACTTCCCTTGTGGTGACCGAGACGGTCGACGCCTCCTCGAGCACGTCCGATGGTCCCCAGGTTGTTTCG
Source organism: Singulisphaera sp. (assembly GCA_027451445.1). Classification (GTDB taxonomy): domain Bacteria; phylum Planctomycetota; class Planctomycetia; order Isosphaerales; family Isosphaeraceae; genus DAIDJG01. The sequence continues at coordinate 5,439 of DAIDJG010000368.1, read as the reverse complement.
GTCCAGCGGGTGACGGAGCACGGCCGGCCGGCGGTCATCGTCATCACGTTCAACGAGCCGCTCAATCGCACAAGCGCGCAAAACCGTGGCAACTACCAGCTCGTTGGACCCCGTGGTCACACCTGGCGCCTTCGCGCCGCCTTCTACAACGCCACCCTGGACCGCGTGACGCTGCATCCTGCGACGACTCTGAACCCGCGCTGGACCTACCGGCTTATGATCAACGGCAGTTCGCCCTCCGGAGTCGCCGACACATCGGGCCGGCTCCTGGATGGCGCGGATACGGGTGAACCCGGCAGCAATCATGTCGCAACGCTGGCTCCCAGCGGGGGCCGGAAGATTCAGATTTAGTGCCTGGCCAGAATCTTCCGTGGCCAGCTCGACGTTCCTTCGCATTGCCGACTCCGATAATCGGGTAAGTTTCTCCTCCGAGTATCGCAGCTTTCCAATGCGGGTCTGACCATGCAGGCTAAGTGCCCAGCCGGTTTCTTCCCGCATTGCGCCGAGTGCCAGCACAAGGCCTCAGAGACGGGGGGGCGGAAGCAGTGCGAGGCGACGCGTGCTCGTTCCGGCATCCCAGAACTCCTCACTCCCGTGAAATCGCGGGGGGGCCAGCGAAGTGTGCGTCGTGGGGCCTCCTCGACGCGCGCAAGATCGCCTCGAAGCCAGGCCTGACTTCGTCAAAATCGGGGGCGACCCGGTGCCCTGCGACTGCGGAACTGCGCCGAGAAAATCGGGCCGAAAGGATTTCCGAGCGCGGCAAGACGGCGTCCCGAAAGGTACAATCGGCCCCCGACCCAAAGGGGCGGAGGAGCGTTCGATGGCCGGCAAACCGCAAGCACTGCGTGAATGGCACCGCTTGTTCGGCCTGCTGCTGACCGACCTCTTCACCGGTTCGCCCTTCGTCGTCGAAATTGAAGCGGACCTCTCCGTGCAGCAGCAACTGCTCGACGTGGTGATCGTACGCCGGGGCCGGGGGCGATTCTCAGGCCGTTTGCCCGACGGCCTGGAGGGGCTGGTAGCGCACAACCTGATTACCTTCAAGTCACACCGCGAGGCGCTCGACGCCTGGGCCATGAAGGAACTGGTCGGCCATTATGTGGCCTACCGCAAACTCGTCAGCACTTCACCATCGGATCTGCTCGCCGAGGACCAGTTCCGGCTTTTTGCGGTGACCGCCCGCTACCCGCAAAACCTGTCGGCCCAGGTGCCCTGGCAGAGGGTCCAGGCGGGTGTCTATGATTGTCAGTGGGGCGCCGATACGATCCGCGTGGTCGTGGCCGGTGAGCTGTCGCGCGAACCACACAATGCCCCGCTGCACCTGTTCAGCGCCTCGCCCGACTTGGTCGGCTTCGGCGGCCGTGCCTACCAGCGGCACTCGCCGGACACGAGTAGCCTGCTGGTCCAACTGTTCAAAGGGCTTCAGTCGGAGGGGTTTCCCATGCCATACACGATGGAGGATTTCCGGCGCCAGTTCGTCAAGGAGCACTTCTCGGAGCTCACGCCGGAAGACCAGAGGGATGTGATCAACTCACTGCCGCCGGAAGCACTCGAGGATGTGATCAAGTCACGGCCGCCGGAGGAGCGCCTGGCGGGTCTGACCGAACAGCAGATCCGACAGTACCTGAACCGCTTGCCCACTGAACGCCCTGCTCCACCGCGCAAGCCGCGACGGAAAACATGAGCGACGGTCGTTGGTCGGCAAAGCGTTAATGCCATTCGGGACATGCCGATTTTTCGCGGTGGGTCGCAGATTATGAGGGTTTGCCTCATCATATTTTGCCCAGACTACTGAGAAATACGACCATCCCCTTGGGATCTTCCTGTGTTCGGCGAGAAGTCTCCTCAGGTGGGTGGCCGGGGCAGAGGAGGCCGACAGGCCGACGTGCCCCGGAAGTCGGCGCTCCTGTGGACACCCCTCGCTCATTACCCCCCACGGCCTTCTGGACAAGTGGCCCGGGTGGCCGGGGAAAAGCCCGCGCAGCGGGCGTGCCCCGGAGGCGCGAAGGACCTCCGGGGCACGCTCGCCCTGCAGGCTCGCTTTGCCCCGGCTATCCCGGGTCCCAATCCATCAACCCGAGGTTGTTCGGCGAGAAGTCTCAATATTTCTCCTCCGTCAGAAATCCAGGACGAACCGCCGCGCTGGACCGTCGGGGAGCCGCCGGCATCGGAGCAACCGATCGAGTCCCATCAGAACGTCCGCGTCGTGGAGCACGGTTGGGAGTTCCGTAACCCGCAGATCCGGCTCGGTCAACCAAGGTCCACCGGGCGACGCAGGGTCGGTGACGCCCAGGCTGACCTCGTCGAGCTTCACGTTGACCGGCCCGGCGGCCGTAGGGGTTACCGCCGTGGTCGCGGCGGGTTCCCAGGCTTTGCAGGACCCAGGCGGCAACGGCCGTCACATCGGAGCCTCTCAAGCAGCCCGCGCGCAGCGATCGGCGCGACGAGCGTCCGGCCCGCCGCATGCAGCGCCGTCGTCGTCGCGCCGCTCGAGCCGATCCACGCGGGGACCGCAAGTCCCGCGCGGGTCACCCCAAACGTCCGTCGAGGCACGGCGCGTGGTGTCCACGAATGCGAACGCAGGGTTCGTCGGCCCGGATGGGATGCACAACGAAGGGCTCCAGGAGGTATCGCCTCAATCCCTCCTCGCGTGCGGCGTGCCATGTGTCCTAAAGGCCGAGGATCTCCTGTCTCTTGAGGAGTGCGTCCCGGCCAGCCTGGCCCTCGGCGAGCCACCGGCCAACCTCCTGCCGATACGTCTCCCATTCCTCCGCGAGCGGCGTTCCGGGCTCGGCGGCCGGAAGCGCCGTCCACGAGACGAATTGAGGTTCCGCGTTGGGAGGCCGGATGGCCATGGGCGACTCCAGGTTCGCCCATGGCACCGTGTCGAGGACATCGCGTCCTCCTTGGCTCATCGCCTTCACTCCGTTGAGGGCAAGTGCGGTCGTCCTGAGGATCTCCGATGTCGATCATCGTGGCTCCGGCGGATCCGCAGAAACGGGAAGCCCCGGGTGGCGGGGGTGCGGTACCTTTCGCGTTTGCAAGAGACGGCCGCGCACAACATCGGGAATCTGGGACGTGGGATGGCTCCAGGGAGAATTGCGACTGTCTGGCGGCAGACGGAGCCGAGCGACTCGACGCAAACTTCGCAGCCTCCTCGGATCTAGCTCCAAGCCACACTCACAGTCCAACGCATGTTCTCGCTAAACTCTGGAGCATTCGCAGATTCAGTGCGTGGCCGAATGGCCCGAAGAGCAGATCCGACAGTACCTGGATCGCTTACCTGTTGAGCAAGCTGTTGCACCGCGCAAACCGCGGCGGAAAACGTGAGGGGCGGTCGTTTGTCGGCAAAGCGTTAATGCCATTCCGGAATGTGCCGTTTGAATTTCTTATTTGCTGCGCGGCCAGTATTCCCCGCCCGTTCATTAGTTTAGAGCTTCTGATTCAAGGGGGGTACTTCAGGCTTTTTCGTCCGGGAACACTTCAAATCTGAGATATTCTCTCAACTCAGCGTTTTTCATACTCGCGTCTTTGAAGAGCTTGCCTGTGATCGCAACCCTTTGGTTGTTTTTGTGTGCGTCACATGCTCTAGCGTAATCCGCCTCCCCCAGCTTGGCTTTGACAAGGCCGGCCCCTTGTTCGTCCGTGCGGGAAATCTTGATCGTACCTCTCTCGCCTTCAGTGAAATTGAATTCCGAGGAGAGACCAAGGATGTAACCCTCAATCTTCGCGTTTCTTACGACCGAGTCACCTCGAAGCTTTTCGCCGGCGCGTCGAATGAGTTCAAAATCTTGATGGCGGAACGAAACCTTTCTCGGGGGAGCACCGGGCAATACCGGTCGCGCTGCTGACCAAGACACTTCGATATCAAGGGACGACTGCTCACCAAAGGGTCTCATTTCCGTTAACGCTTCACAAAGATTCGCGCTGACACCTTCGTTCACAGAATCCGCGATCATATCAATCGATCTACCAAGAATACCTTTGTTGACCATGGACAATCCCTTCATGAGACTGATCGACACCTTCCGAGGGAAAGGCTCAAGACGGAAAAGCTCTTCGTCGTGGTCTTCCACGAATAGTGGCATCGTGGTTTCCTTATTCACCCGCGTCATTGGACTTATGATGTTTATCGCATAACTAGCGGCTTCGGTCTGGCCGAGAACGCACGACTTAATAAATTCGTCTACTTGTGTGAATCCCATCTGCATAAATACCGCCCGCGGTTGCACAACGCTGCAAGCCGCAGCGCGCATCGACTTGATCGCTTGCGTGAAAAGGTCAAGACCGTTTGTGAGCGGAATCACCCCAGAGCGAACCGAACCGGCGATCGCCCTGTATCTTAGCCTGTCGCCGTCCGGTGATTGGAGTTCGTGCAATACATCCCAAGGGGGTTTCTCGTGAATCACGGCGAGCGTTTGAATCAAATCAAACATCCGTGAAGCAAAATCTGATAAGTCCTGCCGCTGGGGCAAGAGGACCTCGGCCTGCTTTTCCTCTGGGAAACAAAAAACGTCCGCCAGACCATACGCGCCGTCAAATACCCACCCGAGGCTACGAAGGTGCGCCCGTACCGATTCGACTTCCAATGCGCCAAGCACTTCGCGAGTGAATCCGTATTCCTGGTTCATCTCGGTTCTCTCCGGGCGGCCTGAAACATCAACTCCGTAAGATTTTGGACGTTGAACTGGTGCGCGCGCGAAACCGAAATCGTGACCTTCGTTTTATTGGAAGTGCTCTCCATTCCCAAGAGAGAGCGATAGTAGGCGCAGCTCCTGCTGATCATACGTTCTTCGCTCTGCTCCATCCAGTGGGAAGAATCAGAAGGTAATAAGAGGACAACGAGGTAACGGGGTACGGTGCTTGGAAGCCTAAGATCCTCGTAGTTTTTCCGGAGCAATGGGAACCTGAAATCGTTCTTTTTTAGTTTACAAACATGAGTGCATTTCAATTGAATGGCAATAACCTGTGATCGAAGTATAGTCTGATTACCACGAATGTAACCGTCTGCATGTATATCGACGTCGATACTGACGCAGTCAACCCTTCGGGGCGTACACGAAAAGCCAGCGCGAGAAGCAACCGCATGCACGTACGCTATGCTCAGCTGCTCCATTTTCTGCTCTTCGGTCACGACTTCCACCCCTCAAAAAGCGGGCTTTGATTCGGCGCTGAGCGGATCAGTTACGGAAGAAGATGGCCGCCCACGTAATATACGGGTTTGGAGTCGATCTGGAAAGCATCTATGTCGATCGCGGCCAGAAACTGAGCCATTATCGCGGCCAGAACTGAGCCACCCGATTTCGCACTTGTGTCTCGCCCCAAGTGCCCTTCACTTTAGGCTGAGGGCACTTGGGGCGAGACACAAGTGCGCAACCCCTCGGAAAGGTGGATCTCTGAGGCCGCGATAATGGCTCAGTTCCCAACCGCTGCCAACAC
>DAIDJG010000367.1 GCA_027451445.1 Singulisphaera sp. | reverse complement strand
AGGAGCGCGAAAACCACGACCACCATCAGGCCGTCCTTCAGCAGCCGGTCGCTCAGCCTACGCGGGGATGTCATCGTTCGTTCCCTTTCTGAAAGAAGTTGCGTTCTGGGAGAGTGCGTTCGGGCTATCGTCTGCATGGAGTGACAAACATCGTTGGGTCCTTGACGCAATCGCCGGCGCCAGAGGGCGAACTCGTCGCCGCCGTCATCACCGAGTGCGTCCCAGGCTCCGCCGAGGATTTGCAACGGATCGTCCGTGGGTTCGTGCTCTTGTCGGCCCATCGTCGTTCTCTTCCACCAGGGAATGTCACATTCCCCATGAGGTTCCACTATCTCAGACATCAACGATCGAAATGTCGATGCCCGTAGACAGTCGCATCAGCCGGTCGATCATCGGTTCATGGAGGTAGCGGCGGAACCAGGGGACCCGGCTTTTGCCCATGACGATCACCTTGATTCCGTACTCTGCGGCGAACGCAACAGCCGTGCTGGCCACGTCAGGGCCGCGGAAGGTCAGGGGGATGCCGCCGAGCTGCTGGGCCAGTTCCAGGTTCTTGGCCAGCACCCGCTGAGTGGCGGCATCGATCTTGGTGATGTCCTCCGCCGGCGTTTGAATGTAAACCGCGTACCAGGGGGCGTTCAGGCGATCGGCCAGGCGCGACGCCTTGCGCAAAAGCGCCTGCGCGTTGGGGCTGCGACTCGACAGGCCGACCATCACGCGCTCGGCGCCGAGCGGTTCCTCGGACGTCTCGGCCTTGGCCCGGCGCCCTCGACGGTCGATCAGATGGGCGATTTCGGTCAGTGTGATTTCGCGCAAGCGCGTGAGGTTCTCCTCCTTGAAGAAGTTGGCAAGCGCCTTCTCGGCGCGTTCGAGCGGATAGACGCTGCCCGCGCGCATCCGTTCGATCAAATCCTCCGCCGAGACGTCGACATTCACGATCTGGTCCGCCTCGGCGACGACCGAGTCGGGAAGCCGCTCCTTGACCTTCACTCCAGTGATGCGCTCGACCTCGTCGTAAAGGCTCTCCATGTGCTGGACGTTGACGGTCGTAATCACGTTGATGCCGGCCCGGAGCATTTCCTCGACGTCCTGATAGCGCTTCTGAAAACGGCTCCCCGGCGCGTTCGTGTGGGCGAGCTCATCGACGAGACACACACTCGGCCGCCGTGCCAGAATCGCGTCCAGATCCATCTCGCGCAGTTCGACGCCTCGGTACTCGATCGTGCGGGCGGGAATGATTTCCAGGTCGCCGATCTGCGCTGCGGTTTCAATCCGGCCGTGAGTCTCCACAACGCCGATGACGACTTCGATCCCCTGGATCTTGAGCCGGTGCCCCTCGCGAAGCATGGCATACGTCTTGCCGACGCCGGCCGACGAGCCGAGGTAGACCTTGAGCCGCCCGCGCTCCAGGCGGCGAATCAAGGTCAGGAATTGCTCGGACGCGGCAGCTTGCGGCTCGTTCGCCATGTTGCACGCGGTTCGTTGGAGAGAAGCACTCGAATGGCCATCGACACGCTATCGGGAAGCCGTCGTTTCCTTGGGTTTCGCCGACGTTTCTTTGTCGAGCTCGAGGTTCAGCTTCAGGACGTTGACGCGCGGTGGCGCACCGATGACGGCCCCGCTTTTATCGGTCATTGTGTCGATCAACGACTTGACCTGCTCGACGGTCATCTGCCGCACGGCCGCGACGCGGTCGGCCTGGAAGTAGGCGGCCTCGGGGCTGATGTGCGGGTCGAGGCCCGAGCCGGACGCGGCGATCAGGTCGGCCGGCACTGGCTTCTCCGGCGTGGCCTTGAGGGCCTCGGCCCGTTCCTTGACCTTGGCATGGAGGTCAGGGTTCTTGGTGCCCAGGTTCGAGCCGCCTGCGGCGTCGGCCTTGTAGTCGACGGCGGAAGGGCGGGACACGAAGTACTTGTCGGACGCGAACGGTTGGGCGATCAGCTCCGAGCCAATCACCGTGGTCTTATCGGGACCGTAGATCAAGCTACCCGCGGCCTGGTGTGGGAACAGGGCGGTGCCCAGTCCCCATAGAGCCAAGGGATAGGCGACGGAGCAAATCACGAGGGTGACAACGCACGCGAGCAACGCGTGTACGGTTTGGCGGATCATGATGAGCGATTCCTTTTTCGCGTTGGAGACGGTATGCGGAGGAACTCAACCGATGCCGACCATGGTCATGAGCGGGTCGATCATCAGGTCGATGAGTTTGATTCCGATGAATGGGGCGATCACGCCGCCAAGGCCGTAATACAGCAAGTTACGCCGCAGAAGCGCGCCCGCCCCGACGGGACGGTAGGTCACGCCCTTGAGGGCGATCGGGATCAAGAGCGGGATGATGATCGCGTTGAAGATCACCGCCGCAAGGATCGCCGAAGAGGCGCCGCCCCTGGTGGCCAGGCCCATGATGTCGAGGACCCTCAGCCCGGGCAGCGTCGCGATGAACATGGCCGGGATGACGGCGAAGTACTTGGCGAGGTCATTGGCGATCGAGAATGTGGTGAGCGCACCTCGGGTCATGAGGAGTTGCTTGCCGATCTCGACGACCTCGATGAGCTTCGTGGGGTCGCTATCGAGGTCGACCATGTTGCCGGCCTCCTTGGCGGCCTGGGTGCCGGAGTTCATGGCCACGCCGATGTCGGCCTGGGCCAGGGCAGGGGCGTCGTTGGTGCCGTCGCCCATCATCGCCACGAGCTTGCCCTCGCCCTGTTCCTTGCGGATGTAGGCGAGCTTGGCCTCGGGTGTTGCCTGGGCGATGAAGTCGTCGACGCCCGCCTGCTGCGCGATGGCCTTGGCGGTCAGGGGGTTGTCGCCTGTGACCATGACCACGCGCAGGCCCATCTGGCGCAGCCGCTGGAACCGTTCGGAGATGCCGGGCTTGAGAATGTCCTCCAGTTTGACGACACCGAGCAAGCGGTTGTCCTCGGCGACGGCCAGCGGCGTGGCGCCGCGCGAGGCGATGGCGTCGACGGTGGATTGGTAGCCGTCGGGAACGACGCCACCCAGCTCGGTGATATACTTTGCGACGGTGTCCGGAGCACCTTTACGCAGCCTCGTCCCTTCGGGAAGATTCACACCGCTCATGCGGGTCTGGGCCGTGAATTCGACGAAGGTCGAGCGATGAGGCACCTCGCCGTCGACGGCCGCGTCCTGGCGAGCGAGCTCGAGGATGCTCTTGCCTTCGGGAGTCGGGTCGGCCATCGAGGCGAGCCCGGCCACGCGGGCGACGTCGCGAGGTGTTGCGCCGCCGAGGGCGACAAACTGCGTGGCCTTGCGGTTGCCGATGGTGATCGTGCCGGTCTTGTCGAGCAGCAGCGTGTCGATGTCCCCCGCAAGTTCGACGGCCTTGCCGCTCTTGGCAATGATGTTGGCCATCAGCGCACGGTCCATGCCGGCGATGCCAATCGCGGCAAGCAAGGCGCCGATGGTCGTGGGGATCAGGCAGACCAGCAGGGCGATCAACGTCGGGATGTCGAGGGTGAGCTCGAAGTACTTCGCCATCGGATAGAGGGCGGCGGTGACGATCAGGAAGATCAGCGAGAAGGCGGCCAGCACGATTGTGAGCGCGATCTCGTTGGGCGTCTTGTGTCGGATGGCCCCTTCGACGAGGGCGATCATACGATCGAGGAAGCTCTGACCCGGTTCGGCCGTGACTTCGATGACGATGCGGTCGGACAGCACGCGCGTGCCGCCGGTCACGCCGGAGTGGTCGCCGCCAGCTTCGCGGATCACGGGGGCACTTTCGCCGGTGATTGCGGATTCGTCCACCGAGGCGATGCCCGCGACGACCTCACCGTCCGCCGGGATCACCTGCCCGGCCTCGATGGCCACGTAATCGCCGGTGCGCAGCTTGGTCGAGGAGATCGTCTCGCCTTCGTCGGAGCCCAGGCGAAAGAGCCGGAACGCCTCAGTGTCCTGGCGAGTGGCTCGCAAGCTATCGGCCTGCGCCTTGCCGCGCGCCTCGGCCAGCGCCTCGGCGAAGTTGGCGAATATCACCGTGATGAAGAGGAGGAACGTCAGCGCGGCCTGGTACAGGATCAGGCCGACCGCCTGATGACTCAGGATCGACTGGACGGTCACGATCGCGGTCAGCACGGTACCGACCTCGACCAGAAACATCACAGGGTTGCGCATCATGTTCCGCGGGTCGAGCATCGCGAACGATCGAATCGTCGCCATGCGGACCATCGCGGGATCGAATAGTTTGAGCGTCCGGGCGTGGCGGCGATGCAGTTTGAGCGATCGCGCATCCTCGGTGCTCCTCTTGGGCGCTTTAATCTCGGTATCAACGCTCATGAATTCTTTCCTGAATGAGAGGATTCGGGTTGGCGATTCCATCTCGCGAACGAGGACGGAACCGGGGATGTTTGAGCCCCTGGCCGGACGCGGTCCCGGCCTTGCTTGTCCGATGTCAGTGGCCGTACACGCTCTGCTCTCTCCAGTACGCGACGGCCGTCGTACAAAACGCGGCCGGGACCGCGCTCAACCAGGGGCCGCTCCGCACGACGGCGAGCACCGTGCGAAAGGCTCACGTCACGTTTTCGAGAGTTGCAGCGCGTTTCAACGCATTGCCGTGCGCACGTTGTCGTGAGCCTGGCCACGCTGCTCAACGGGTTGTAAGTGACGTGAGTCATGGGCTCCTACTTAAGTGCAACGAGGTGGTCTGCCACCGGACCGAGCACGACGGCCGGCATGAACGACAGCGCGCCGACGAGGAGAACGGTACCGATCAGCATGCCAGCAAAAGTCAGGTTATCGGTCCGCAACGTGCCGGTGGTTTCGGGCACGCGTTTCTTCGCGGCAAGGAAGCCGGCGAGCGCGATTGGCAGCACCAACGCGGGGAACCGGCCCAGCAGAAGGACGATACCCGTGGCGACATTCCAAGCAGGCGTGTTGTCGCCCAGACCCTCGAAGCCAGAGCCGTTGTTGGCCGCGGCCGAGGTGAACTCGTAGAGAATCTCGCTGAACCCATGCGAACCGGGGTTGGCCACCGTCTTGGCACCGAACGGCTGGGCCGCGAAGAGCGCCGCGCCTGCCAGGATCAAGACGGGGTGAATCAGCATGACCAGCATGGCCAGCTTCACCTCGCGCGCCTCGACCTTCTTGCCAAGGTACTCGGGCGTGCGCCCAACCATCAGGCCCGCCAGGAATACGGCCACAATCACGTAGATAAACAGGTTCTCGAACCCCGCGCCGATGCCGCTGAAGACGACGTTGAGCATCATGTGCGACATCGGGATCATGCCGGCCAGCGGGTTAAGGCTGTCATGCATGCTGTTGACCGAGCCGTTGGAGGTGCCGGATGTCATCCCTGCCCAAGTGGCTGACGCCACTGGGCCCACGCGCGTCTCCTTGCCCTCCATGTTCGGTTCCGCGACAACGGGTAGACCGTGCGTAGCCGCACTGGGGGCAGTTTCCGCCCAGATGGCGATCGAGGTACCGGTGATCAGCAACGTGAGCATCACACCGTAGAGCACCGCGGCATGTCGGGCGTTCCGCAGCATTTTCCCCGCCATCACCATCGAGGCCATCGGCAGAGCGACGATCGAGGCGACGGAAAGCAGGTTGGTCCAGGGCGTCGGGTTCTCGAATGGGTGGGCCGAGTTCGGGCCGAAGAAGCCGCCGCCGTTGGTGCCAGACTGCTTGATCGCGATGATTGCGGCGACGGGTCCGCGGCAGATCGTCTGTGCTTCCATCTTCGCGGCGACCCCGTCGAGCGGTGTCGCCTTGGCTGCGGCGTCGAAGGTCATTGGGACCCCCGAGGCGATCAGCAGGGTGGCGATCACGAAACAGAAGGGCAGAAAGACGAACAGGACGGTACGCATCAGGTCGACGTAGAAGTCACCCATATGCGAATCCCCCCGCAAGCCGCGGAGCACCGCGAGCATGGCGCAGAGGCCGCATGCCGGGGTGACGAACATGAGCCAGAGGATGCAGGCCAACTGGCTGAAGTACGAAAGGTGCTGTTCGCCCGAGTAGTGTTGCAGGTTCGTGTTGGTGACGAACGAACAGACGGTGTTGAAGACCACGCCGGTATCCACGCCGTCGTGCTGGACTCCTGCACTATCCTTGTACCCGAGCGCCCCGAGTGATCCTTTGGTATCGGGGTTCAAGGGCAGGTGTTGCTGGACGTAAAACAGCGTGAACGTGATGACGAACAACGCCGCGTTGAACGCCAGCAGGGCGATGCAATAGTCCTTCCAACTCATCTTGACCGGTGTTTTGCGGCCGATGAGGCGGCAGAGGAACATCGGCAGGGCATCGAGTCCCTTGCCGGCCTTGGCCTCCTTGGGATCGAGTGAACGGGCCATCATCCATCCCAGCGGGAAGGACGCGGCGATGGGTACGCCAAAGGCCCAGAGCGGGTGTAGAAACGATGTGGGGGCGAGTGCCACGTGAAAGTCCTCGTTGTGCGCGCGTAGCGCAGGATTAGGTGGGGATCGGGGGCCTCGGCGGTCGCGGCTGCTGGTTCGCCAATGCGATCGCCGAGGCGAATCCCGTCAAAACCGTTCCGGCCGGATCATGGCATACGTCAGGTACACCAAAGCGGCCACGGTCAGGAGCGCGGTCAGGTAGAGCACGGTTCGGGTTCCTTCGCAGTCGGGGTCAGAGCTGGTCGCACGCCGCGACCATGCCGAAGAACAGGACGAACATAATCACTCCGAGCGTCAGTGTGCCGATGGCCATTCCCATCTCCTTTCTTGCAAACAAAATCAACTGTCCAACCCACGAGGATCATCAACAGAGCGACAGCCGAGAAACCCAAAACGAGAGTGTTGAAAATCAAGGTGACCTCCTGCCCCGAGAGACTTTCTCTCCCGCGGACGGGCGGTCGCAGGAGCCCCCCCCAGGATCCCCTGCGCCCCGCCTCGCCCACGAGAAAGACCTCGCGACGCCGCGCCGGCAACGCACTCGGCGGCGCGGTGGCGCATGCGAATCTTGCAGGCAAGAACGATCGTCGGGATGGGATCGAGGCCTGGTCGTGGACTCACGATCTTTTCGCAGTGATCTCATGGATGTGCAAAGGGCGCGCCAGAAGCGTATGGATTCTCTATAAGTCTCGTCCGAGTAATAAGTTATATCCGTTGCGCTGACCCACGCAGAGCGTTCTATCCTTGGCGACGTTGCGATTTGCACGCTTCGCACCGAAGCAAGCCGTAGTCTGCACGGAGCTTCGCGGCGTCGACCGAAGGAGGACGCGAACTTGGCGCGGACGACGTCAGCGAATTCGAGCCGTGGGACGGCCACTGCACGCGGAGTCATTCGGGAAGAGTGATCCCGCGCCGACCCTTGGGAGAGCTGTCTCGATCGCGTCCGGCTGGGTTCGCGGCTCGCGGTCGTACTCAAGAACGTCGGCCGGTGGACTGGTCCGACGGTCTGTGAGTCCCGGAGACTGATGTGCGGTGTCGTTGGTTGACGATTCGTGGACCACGGCATGCCGACCACCTCCCAGGATCTCGACGCTAAGAGTCTGTCCCACAAGTCCCGGGAGCGTGGAAATGGGGACTGGCTCCGGCCGTCTTCGGACGGTGCCCGTCCCCATTTCCACGCCCGCTCCGTCAGAAAAGGGGGACAGGCACCTCGAAGACTCGGAGCCGGTCCCCCTTTTCCAACTCCGCTCCACTTCCGAGACAGACTCTAAGACCTGGAGCTTGGGTGTGGGTTAGCGGCCAACGCCTCGGGAATTCGGGGTGTATCCGGCCGCTCCACTGACGTCCAAGGGGAGTTGAGAGTGGAGCGCGCATAAAAAACCCCGCCGTGACGATGATTCGCACAGGGGGCCGCCGTAGCCAAGTGACATCGCCCCTCGAGAGCGATGTTAGGGAGAATGTTATGGTGACAGCCTCTTAATGGTCAAGGATGTTTTTTTCAGGATTTCCGCTTCAGCCCCTTGATCCTACTAGACGACCGGTCTAATATAAATCCAGTGAACGACGATGCAGTCGCTTGGGGTAACGCCGGTCCCCTCGGGAGGGGGGAATCATGAGCAAGGAAAAGACCAAGGTGGGTTTGCTGGAAGCCGGGAAGCAGGTCTTCCTGCAGCGGGGCTACAATAACTCGGGGATCGAGGCCGTGCTTCAGGTCGCCGGTGTCCCCAAGGGGTCGTTTTACTACTACTTCAATAGCAAGGAGGACTTCGGTCTCGAGGTGCTCAACCACTTCGCGAGCCGTTTCGACGCGATCCTTGACGAGTCGCTGAGCGACGAGTCCCGGAGCCCGATGGAGCGGCTACGCGGGCTGTTCGAGTCGCTGATCGAACGCTTGCAGTCGCAGGAATGCCGAGCCGGCTGCCTGGTGGGTAACCTCAGCCAGGAGATGGCCGCTCAAAGCGAAGTCTTCCGACTGAGGCTGGAGGAAATCTTCGAGGGTTGGGTCGGCCGTTTCGCCGCCTGTTTACAACAGGCACGGGAGGCCGGTGAGATTCCCGACCACCTCGAACCGCAACAATTGGCGGATTTTTGGCTTAATAGCTGGCAAGGAGCCGTCCTACGTGCCAAGACGACGCGGAGCGTTGCTCCTTTGAGGACGTTCCTCGACGTCGTCTTTGCGTCCGTCTTGCGGGTATGAAGGAAAGCGCCCGGCTTTTTCGCGTTGCGTTTGTAGTAGACCGGTCTACTGGTCGAGGCAATCTGAGGAGAATTCCCATGGAAATGCCCAGCACAGTGCTTGATGAGGTCGGCCTGACCCGTCGGGGCCGTAAGGGAGTTGCGAAGCGTCCGGTGTTGGTGGGTGGAAAGTCCCCGCTGGATGAGGCGCAGAAGGCCCAGATTTACCGTCTCTTTCGGGAGGGCATTAGCACGGAGGCGATCGCCGGGCAGTTCCGTCGGACTCCGAAGGTGATCGGCCGCGTTTTGAACGAGGTCCGTGCGCTGAGGTTACTGGAGTCAAAGTTTGACTACATGCCTCATCCGAGTTTTGACGACCCTGCGCGGCACGCCGAGATCCTCGGTCCAATGCCCGAAGGGGAATCCGCGGCGGAGACGCCCCGCGCAGAGAAGACGGATGGGCTGCCTCCCTATTTGGCCGATCTCTACGACGCGCCTTTGCTGACTCGGGAGCAGGAGCGGCACCTGTTCCGGAAGATGAATTTCCTTCGGCATCAGGCGGCGCTTCTGCGATCACGGCTCGATCCGTCGAACGCGAGTGCCGCGGATATGGACGAGATCGAACGGCTCCAGGGCGAGGCGCTCGCCGTCAAGAATCAGCTCATTCGCGCGAATCTCCGGCTGGTGGTCTCGATTGCGAAGAAGAAGATTGGGCCGAGAAACAACTTTTTCGAGCTGGTCTCCGACGGCAATATGTCGCTGATCCGGGCGGTCGAAAAGTTCGACTTCGCACTCGGCAACAAATTCAGCACCTACGCCACGTGGGCCATCATCCGAAACTTCTCGCGGAGTATTCCCGAGGAAGAGGTACGCAACGATCGCTTCCAGACGGGCCACGGCGAGTTGTTCGAGGGTGAGGGTGATCATCGGTCCGACGAACACGAGTCCGAAGCCGGCTGGCGCCAGCGCCAGGAGATGCTCCAGGGATTCCTCGGCCGGCTGGACGAACGCGAGCGCCGAATCGTGACCAATCGCTATGGGCTGGGCGGTGCCGCGGAGATGACGCTCGAACAACTCGGCAAAGAGCTGGGCGTGACCAAGGAGCGGGTGCGCCAAATCGAAATGCGAGCGTATGACAAGCTACGTAAATTCGCGGCTGAGGATGAGCTCGAAATGGCCGCGCTCTGATCGGTGAACACAAAGAGGCACATTATCTCGTTTGGACGGTCATCCTTTGCGGGCCCTTCGAAATGAGTTTGGGCCGAGCCCTCAATGAGGAGCTCGGCCCGTTTTTTTGCACTATGGCCATCAGCTCGGCGCGTCAGACGCGCCGATGCCGCCTGACGGGCTCATCGGCCAGATGATCCAGCGCCGTGAGCCAGAGGCTGCTGTTGTGGTGGCCGGAGTGGTCTCCCTTTGTGAACCGCACTTTCGACCGCTTCGCTTCCGCGAGCGTCTGGGCCACGCGATTGGCCGAAACGTGACCGGGGGCCGAGAGACTGCTGTCCGTGCTGTGCCCGATGGTGGCGATCGTCGAGCCGATTACGGCGGCCGGACCCGTCGGAGGTGTTGCGTTCGCCGTGGTCACGAATTCCGCGGCACTCGACGAGGACCGCGAGGCGCTCGGGCTGGGGATGTTCAGCAGCCAGGTCGCGTAGTAGGGGATGTTGCCGTTCATGCCGGCGGGCAGCCCGTTGACGTTCAGCAGCGGAGCGTTCAGGTTCGGCGAGCCGTCGAGATTCGCCTCGTACAGGTTCTGGAGCCCGAGGTAGTCGATCGCGTGACCCATAACGTCCGTCGGGACGATGATCTCCTGGTCGGTGTTGGGGTTGAACGCGATCTTGGCGTTGACCGGCACGTAGTTATTGGGCGCGGACGGGTTCGGGGTGAGCATGATGTCGAATCGGGTCACGGCTTGCGTGCTCAACGGCCCGGAGAATGTGACCGACACGTACCCGAACTGCGACGGAATCGCAGTCCCGTTTTGAGGCGTCGTGGCCGTGACACGGAACGAGCCCGGACCGGGGACGACGGGGTTCGTGGCGACCTCGAACGTCGCGAAGTAATCGGCGCCGATCGGGGTGCCGTCGCTGGGGAACTGTGTGTCATCGGTGAGAGCACCCCGAACCACGATGATGTACTTTGTCCCCGTAGTCAGCCGGGCCGTTGGCGTGAGGTAAGCCGTCTGGGTCGACGGGCTGTAAGTCACGACCGTCGGGACGGTGCTCAAGTTCGAGGTCCCATTGGGGAGGGCCTGGAGGAACACCGTTGAGTTGTTGATGTCGTAGAAGTTCATCGCCTTGTTGAACTGAATGGCGATGGTATCCGGCTGGGCGATCGTCGGGTTGGTACCCGGCACAATTCGCGTGGCGCCGTTGTTCGTCGAGACGTTCACCACCTGCGGCGCGGCGGGATTGACCTGGGGCAGCCGGAGGTCGAACGAGTCGTAGAACGGTCCGAGCTTGCCAGACAGCGACGTGACCGTGTTGCCCGCCAGGTCGGTCAGGCTCCCTTGCACCGAGAGCAGATAGAGGTTCGTCCCCATCGGCACGATCGGCGTGAGGGTGAGCTGCGAGGTGCCGTCCCCGTTCACGTGGTAAACCACCGTGGAATGGATCGGCAAGTCGCCGCCGTCAGCCCCGTTCGGCGCGGACCAGAAAGTGCCGGTCTGTTGCTGTGTCATCCGTCCGTCAGGACCACTGGGAATGATCATCACCGCGAACGGAGCGTTCGCGATGCCGGTACCGTTTGCGACGTCGGGTGTGAAGCCGGCGAGCTCGTGGTCGAAGTGGAAGACGTACGAACCTGGGGCGCTGGTGAAGAAGTTCGACGTCAACGAGTCGCCCGTGTAGTGGGTGCTCGTCTGGATGGTGATCGCTGTGCTCGCCGAGAGGCCGCTTTGCGGCGACGTCGGATTGGCGGCAACGGAGGTTGCGAAATCGTGGACGCCATCCGCCAGGGTGTGATTGTTAACGGTGATCGTCGCGACGCCGTTGACGGCCTGAACCGGACCACCGATGAGAACGGGCGTGGTTCCGGTGACATCGTAGAGGTAGACGTAGGGATTCGTCACAGCCGGTGTTGACGTGACCGAGACCTGGAACGTCAAGGGGGCCTGAGACGAGCCGTTGTCCTTGGTCATGTTCGGGTTTGCGCTGCCGCCGGTCTGGCTGGTCGGGTCGAGCGTCGGGGCGCCGGGAACCGGCGGAGCCGCGGTGTTGATGGTCAGCGCCAACGAAGCGCTCGCGGTGCTCGTATTGCCGGCGACGTCGACCTGCTTGATCTCGTAGTAGTAGGTGCCGTCGGGCTGCACCGGTCCGGGGTCTTGAATCGACACCGAGCCGTTGGTCACTGTCGGGTTCGTCAGCGTATTGACCGCGGCGTACGTGCCGTTCTGCGACGTTGAACGAAGGAGGATGACCTGCTGCGCCGTGGGCTCGATGTTAGCCACGTCGAACACGGGGCTGACGATCGACGTCGTCGTCGCCGATGCGCCGCTCTGGCTCGTGGGATCGAGCGCTGGCGCGTTCGGCGTCTGTGCGGTCGTCTTGATGGTGATCTTGTAGGGAGCACTCGGGCTGCTGATGTTGCCGGCGACGTCCTGCTGCTCCACCTCGTAGTAGTACGCGATGCCGGCGATGGGCGGGTTGCCGGCGAGCGGGCCCGGATCCTGAATGGTGACGGAGCCCGTCGAGCCGCCCGAGATCATGGCGACCTGGTTGAACGGTCCGCTCGCGGACGTGCCGCGGAGGAGCAGAACCTCGTACGGCGCGTCGCCCACGAACGGCGGGTTCACCGTGACACCCGAGACGTTGAACGAGGGGTTCGTCACGTTCGTGATCTTGTCGCCCAGCACACCACTGTCGCTGGACAGGGCGATCGCCGGGGTGCTCGGCGTCGCTGTGACGACCAGTACCTTGAGCGCGGCGCTCGGGACGCTGACGTTGCCCGCAACGTCAACCTGCTCGACCTCATAGTAGTAGTAGCCATCCGACGGGACCGGGCCCGGGTCCTGGATCGAGTCCGAGCCCGGCGCGACGTTCGTGAGCGTGGCGACCGGCGAGAACGAGTTGCTGAGGTTGGTGGACGACCGCAGCAGGATGAGCTTCTGCGTTCCATCACCAGGGAATGGGGGAGTGACGGTGACGCCGGTGACGTTGAACGTGGGACTCGTCACGTTGGTGACGCTGGTGTTACCCACGACCGTGCCACCCGAGAGCGTGAGCGAGGGTGAGGCTGGCGGCGTCGTGACGATGAGCACCTTGAGCGGGCTGCTCGGCGCACTGACGTTGCCGGCGATGTCCTCTTGCTCGATCTCGTAGTAGTAGAAGCCGTCGGGCTGGTCGCCCGTCGGGTCCTGAACCGTGACGCTGCCCGAGCCGCTACCCGACACCGTGGCCACCTGGTTGAACGGTCCGCTCGCCGAGGTGCTACGAAGCAGGATGACCTGGAATGGTCCATCCGCCGGGAACGGCGGGCTGACCGTGACGCCGGAGACGTCAAACGCCGGGTTGATGTTGCTCGTGATGTTGTCGCCCAGCGTGCCGGTGTCGCTCGCGGGGTCGAGCGTCAGGGACGGCGAGGTTGGCTTGGCGGTCACGAACAGGACGGAGAGCGGCGACCGGTGCGAGCTCAGGTTGCCGGCGATGTCGACCTGCTCGACCTCGTAGTAGTAGATCCCGTCGGAGGTGACGCCGGTCGTGTCCTGGATCGAGACCGTGCCGTTGACAATCGTGGGATTGTTCAGCGTGTTGACGGCCGTGAACGTCCCGGTCGCGCTGGTGGAGCGGAGCAGGAGGACCTTCTCCGCACCGTTTTCAATGCTCGACACGGTGAAGAAGGGCGTCGTGTCGTTGGTGATGTTGTCGGTGCTGCTGAGCCCTGTGTCGCTGCCGCCGGGGGACGGGTGGCTCGGGTCGAGAGCAAGTCCGGTCGGCGTCTGCGCCGTGGTCTTGATGGTGATCGCGAGTGGAGCACTGTCAGCGCTGAAGTTGCCCGCGACATCTTCGGCCTGGACTTCGTAGTAATACGTGATGCCCGCGACCGGCGGAGCGCCCGCGAGCGGACCGGGATCGCGGATCGTGCCCGAGTTGGTAATCGTCGCGACCTGGGTGAAGCTGCCGGGGGTGCCGGTGGCGGAACGGAGGAGGAAGAGCTGTTCGGGGCCGTCCGCCGGGAAGGGCACCGAGAGGCCGCTGACGTCGAACAAGGGATCGGTGACGTTGGTGATGTTGTCGCCGACCGTGCCGCTGTCGCTGAGGGCGTCGAGCGCTAGCGAAGGTGTGGCGGGAGTCGACGTCACGACCAGAACCTTGAGCGGTGCGCTCGCGGTGCTCGTGTTACCGGCGACGTCGACTTGCTGCACCTCGAAGTAAACGACGCCGTCGGACTGTGCGGGCGCCTGGATGGAGACCGTCCCATTCGAGTTGAACGTGGGCGGCGTCGCCGTCACGACCGGGGTGAACGGGCCGCTCGCGTTGGAGGAGCTCAAGAGGGTGACGGATTGAGCGTTCGCCTCAATCCCCGAGACGACGAGGAAGGGCGCGCTGTCGTTCGTGACCGCATCGGCGTTGCTGCGGCCCGTGTCGCTGCCTCCCGGCGAGGGGTGGTTCGGGTCGAGCGCGAGTCCCGACGGCGTCGGGGCGGTCGTCTTGATGGTCACCGCCAGCGGCGCACTCGGTGTGCTGAAGTTGCCGGCGATGTCTTCCTGCTCGACTTCGTAGTAGTACGTCACTCCGGCGACCGGCGGGTTGCCGGAGAGCGGGCCGGAGTCTTGCAAGGTGAGGTTGCTGCCGGTTGCTGTGGCGGTCGCGACGGTCACGAAGCCGCTCGTCGGGCTGGTGGAGCGGAGCAGCATGACCTGGTCCGGCGCATCGCCCGAGAACGGTGCGGCGAGCGACGCCGTGGCGCCCGAGATGTCGAACGTGGGGCTGGTGGTGTTGGTGATATTGTCGCCGGGTACGCCCGAGTCGCTGCCCGGGTCGAGCGTGACCGAGGGTGTGCTCGGCGGCGTTGCCACGACGAGCACCTGGAGCGCCGGCGTGCTGGGCGAACTGGTGTTGCCTGCGACGTCGACTTCCTCGACTTCGTAGAGATACGCGCCGTCGGGCTGAACCGGGCCGGGATCCTGGATGGTGACCGGATTGGTGGTTGGAGCGGAGAGGTTCAGCGTGCTGACGGTCGAGAACGTCGAGCCGCCCACAGGCTCGCGGAGCAGGATCACCTGCTGCGCCGTGGCTTCGATGTTCGAGACGACGAACGACGGATGTGTGACGTTCGTGATGTTGTCCGTTGAGCTCGCACCACTATCGCTGCCCGGGGCAAGCGCCAGGCCATTCGGCGTCTGGGCGGTCGTCTTGATCGTCACGGGCACCGAAGTGCTCGGCGTGCTGATGTTGCCCGCCGCGTCTTCCTGCTCGACTTCGTAGTAATAGGTCGTACCGTTATTGAGCGGACCGGGGTCGGCCAGGATGATCGACGTGGACGTCGCGGTGGCCGATGCAACCGGGGTGAACGAACCGGCGAGATTCGTGGTGGAACGCAGCAAGAGGACCTGTTCCGGTGCATCGTTCTGGAATGGCGCCGGCAGCGTGACGATGGCTCCCGACACGACGAACTGCAGGTTCGTCGTCACGTTGGTGATATGGTCGCCCTTGACGCCGCTGTCGCTCACCGGGTTGAGTACAAGGGACGGGGGCGTGGGGGGCGTTGCCACGATGACGATCGGGAGCGGGAGGCTCGCGGCGCTCAGGTTGCCTGCGACGTCGATTTGCTCCACCTCGTAGAGGTATCGTCCGTCGGGCCGGACGGGGCCCGGATCCTGGATCTGCACCGGGGTCGTCGTTGGCGCGGTGAGGTTCACGGTCTTGACGGCGTTGTACGTCACGCCGCCGTCCGACGAACGGAGCAGGACGACCTGGAGGGCACTGCTCTCGATGCTGGAGACGTCGAATGTTGGGCTCGTGTTATTGGTGATGTTGTCAAGCTTGACACCGCTGTCACTGGCCGGGTCGAGTGTGAGGTTCGTCGGCCTGGTTGCGGTGCTCTTGTAGGTGAGTTGGTAGATCGAGCTCAGGCCGCTGAAGTTGCCGGCGACGTCTTCCTGTTCCGCCTCGTAGTAGTAGTTCGTGCCGGCGTTGGTTGTGCCCGCGGTGGTGTCGACGAGGGTGTTGAGGTCCTGGATCGGATACGTACCGGCCCCTTGCGGGATGGGGATGGTCGCAACCTGCGTGAACGGCCCGCCGGCGCTCGTCGACCGCATCAAGATGATCTGGAATGGCACCGTCTGCGGGTTCTCGGTGACCGCGACGTCGATGAACGGCTGATTGATGCTGGTGATATTGTCGCCGAGCGTCCCGGTATCGCTCGCGGGGTCGAGCGTCGGCTGGCTTGGCGTCGGCGGTGTGGCCGTGATCAGGGTGAAGGTAAACAGCGCGATGTTCCCCTGCGTTCCAGAGGAGTCGGTCGCGACCACTCCGATCGTCCGCACGCCGTCCGGCATCCGGATCGAGATCGGCACCGCGAACTGTCCGGTGGCGTTCGTCTGATAGGCGGCGTTCGTGCCGGTGCTATCGGCAAAGCCGGCACCCGCGGGCTCGCCGGTGATCAGTTGTCCGCCAATCTTTGCCCCGTCATAGCCGCCGATATACGTCGGATGCAGCGGATCGGTTTCGTCGACGAGAGTGATACGGACGGTGTTCCCGAAGGCGCTTTGCTCGCTATAGCCATCGATCACCGAATTCCAGACGTTGGTGATCTTGTCTGTGGGACTCTGGCCGCTGTCGCTGCCGCCGGGTGGGGGGTTGACAGGGTCGAGTGCCAGCGAGGCGGGGAAGGTGTCCGGCGCGAGGCGGATGGCGAAATCTCCGCGGCCGAACGTGGTGGCGACGAGCAGGTTGGGATCGTCGACGGTCTGCACGGGTCGGCCTGACGTGGGATCGACGTTGCCGATCGCCATCTGAAGGTTGCTGACCTTGACGTTGGGGATGTCGCCGCCGGGAGTAATCGGCGTGACCCCGCTCGAGGCGCTGTTGGGGTCCTGCGACGGGAAGAGCGCCCAGGTCTGGCCGTCGTCGGTGGAGCGGAATACACCGGCAGTACCGGCGACGTATAACACTGGGTGGGTTTGGGTCGGGTCGGTCGGGTTTGCGGGTGGGCTGGCAAAGTTGTTGGGGATGACGTACCGCCAGTCAACCGCCAGCGACGTGAGGAACCCGAGCTGCTGGTATGTCTGATTGGGATCGTTGAAGCCGTTGAGCTTGGGCAGATTGAACAGGTCGCCGGTCACGTTCACCCACTGCGAAGGGGGTGTAATCTGGAGGCCGGTCACCGGATCGTAGGTACCGACGGTGTCCTGGTTGAAGTAGACGCCGTTGGTCGTCACGAGGTAGGCCTCGTGATTGCCGCGATCCGGGCTGGCGACGATCGCCTGGACCGGCGCGTTGTTCCCGGCAAGGGCGCCGTTGTTGATGTTGATCCAGGGGTTCGTCCCGCTTCCAAGGCCGCCGCCCTTGATGGTCACATAGACCTTACCCGAGCCCATACCGGCGTAAATGAAGCTGTCGAGGCTGTTGCCGGTGACCGAGGAATCGGGGGCGCCGAAGGCCGTGGCGGTGACGTTGGAGCCGTCGAGCACCGTATTGTCGGCGATCACGAACCATGTCGCGCCCGAGTCTTCGGTGCGGAAGAGTCGTCCGTCGAGCGAGCCGATGAGGATCTGTGCCTTGCCCGCGTTCGTGCCCGAGCCGAGGACCGAATTGCCCTGGATTGGGTTGACCGCCAGCGTCGAGACATCGGCGACCTGCGGGAAGTCCTGCTGGAACGATGCCGGCAAGACCAGGCCGTTGGTGCTCGGGTTGCCGTTGACCAGGAAGAAGTCGGTGTTGTTGCCGCCGCAGCAGGGCCAGAGGTACTGATAGTAAGACCCGGAACCGCCCGCGTCGGTGGCCATTGCGCTGGCATCACCGCCCGAGACGCCCCAGCTAATCTGTCCCTGCCCGATGACGCTTTGGTAACTTCCGGATGTATCCGCCCCGTTGTCCTGGGCGCCGGCGTAGAACAATGCGGCCGCCGCGGCCTCCGCGCTCGGCTGGACCGCTCCCTGGTACAGCTCTGTGATCTGGAGGTTGCCGTTGCGGGCGCCGAATCCTTCCGAGGCCGTGCCCAGTCGACCATTGTCGACGCCGCTGATAAAGACACCGTTGTTGTCGATGCCGGTGAAGATCCCCTGGTCGTCGCCGAAGATGAGACGCACCTCACCGGTCAGGGGGTCGATCATGCTGAGCAGTTTGTGCTGGTCGGTCGAGCCGGCGAGCGCACTGCTCATGAACGACCAGGTCACACCGGTGCCGTCGTTGGCGAAGCTCTGCGTGTTGTCGATGTAGTAGGTCGAGCTGTCGAAGAACACGGTACCCGGGTTGATGAGGTTCATGATCGCGTCTTGCCACGGATTGTTGTTCAACCCGACCGTGCTGTTATTCGTGTTCGGCGCCTTGAGAACTACCGGTGAGTTGGCGTTGACCAGAATCTGGCCGCCGTCGGGACGGAGGCTGTCCGTATAGAACGCATGCGCATCCGCGATATTGGTCGTGTCGATCCGAATGAATCCTTGCGAGCCAACTTGCAGATCCTTGGCACCACCGACGTAGAGGATGTTCGGGTTGAGGGGATCGATCGCCATCGTGGCGTCGTAGTTACCTTGACCCTGGATCCCGTTGTTGAAGACGTCGAAGTTGGGAGCGCCCGGGTTTGTGGGAGTCGGCGCGTTAAGCGTTGGGATGGCGGCGGTTGCACTGGCGGGCGTCCCGTTCTCGAGCACGGGAATCGGTACGTTCACCCAGTTCTGGCCGAAGTCCTTGGTCATGTAGACGGCATGGAGGCTGTTGTCGGGATTGACGACCAGGGCGTAGAGCCAACCGCTGTAAACATAGTTCTGCACGCCGAAGGGGAACTGGTCGGTCGCCGTGTAGTTGGCAACCAGGTCAGGACTCGCGAGGAGGATTCTTCCCGACGGAAAATTCGGGCTCACACCGGGGTTCGACACGGGGACGGGTGGCTTGATCGGCGGCTTGGCGTCACCGTCCTGAATCAGGGGGTTGCCAATGCCCCCGGTCATCAAGTTCCACGATTGACCTTCGTCGGTGCTGAGGTAGACGCCTTGCCCCTGGAGGGCCGCGAACATGATTTGCAGGTTGCCCGTCGGGTTGCTAATGACGTTGACGGTGCCGCTGCTGTTGTCGAACGAGAAGTCGTTTCCTTGTCCCGCGAGGTTCGCAATGCGATAGGGATTGCTCGGTGAAGCCGGCACTTTGGGATTGAAATTCGCGTTGACGAGCCCCCATGTGTTGCCCGAGTCGCTGCTCTTCCAGATTCCGCCGTTCGGCCCGTTGAACACCGCGTAGACGATGGCGTTGCCATTGGGGGCGGGTTTCGGATCAACGACGATCTTGAATGACGTGTTCCCAACGAAGGCGTGGTCGCGGAGCGGCGAGCTGAGCGGCAGGTAATTGCCGTTGGAGTCGACGTTGACAGTGCTGTCGAGCAACTGCCACGTTTGACCGCCGTCCTCGGAGCGCAGGATCCCGACCCCTTGGTTCCAGTTGGCGTCGGCCTGACCGGTGGCGGCGAAGATGATCGACTGGCGCGGGTCGTTATTCCGCGGGAAGACCGCGAGCCCGCCCATGTTGATCGATGAGTCGGGTCCGAAGTCCGTCAATGGGATCCAGGTTGGGCCGCCCGGATTGGTCGTCAGGAAATTGGTCGTCTTCCACACCCCGCCTTCAGCACCGGCGGCGTAGACCGTGTTATCGGACGGATCCGAGGGATCCACGGCGATCGCGGTGACACGGCCCGACTGACCGCCGCCAAGCGAAGCCGGTCCAACCGCGGTCCACGTCTGGCTCGACTGCGGGTTCGTCGGGTCCATTGTGAAAATGCGGAACGAAGCCGAGGCTTGGTCGGCGACCGTTTCGCCCAGTCCGGAGCCGCCGTTCTGCTTGTTGAACGTCAGCGACCAATCTTTCAGCGCACCCGAGCCAGTCTGTGTGTTGTTGATGATCTCGAGCGTCCACACGCCGTTGACCGACTTGCCCGTCAGAGTCTTAAGGCCGTTCGTGCTCGGTTCGAGTTGCGTGCTGAAGCTGCCCGTGAAGGGAGGACCGCCCTTCTGAATCGGCGTGTATATCTGGCCCGTGACGGGATTGATGCCGTCGTTGAAGACCGTGCCGATGAAGTTTTGCTGCGTCCCCGTCGCGCCCACACCGGAGAACAATTCGATGGGGGCAACCCCCATTCCGGGCGGAGGAACGAGGAACGCGGTGAGATCGGGATCGTGAGTGTCCTGAATATCGAGGGCGAGCGTCGTTCCGGCTGTGATGGTGTAGTTGTCGTTGATCGTGATCTGCGACGTGAACAGGTTGTCGTTTGCGGTCATGGACCAGGAATTGATCGTGGTCGAGTCCGCCGGGCCCCCTGCATGCGAATCGACGACGAGCAATTTCCACGTTGCGTGCGGCGTATCGAAGGCCAGATCGGTGAGGTTCAGGGCGCTCAGCGGCGACACCGGCTTGAACGTTCCCGTGTAGGACGCGGTGCCCGTCCCGATCGGCTGGCTGGCCGAATCCGAGAATGTTGTGTTGACGAGATTCTGACCCGAGAGGCCGGTGAACAACTCGACCATCTGGCCGGTCGGGGAGACGAGATAGCCCGTCAAGTTGGCATTCGCCGAGGCGCTGATGTTGACGGTCAGAGTGAGGCTGGTGATGGGAAACGTGCCGTGATCGAGCGGGAACGTAATGGGTGATTCGGCCCCGCTGTTGTCGGGAACGACGACTGCGCCTGTCGACGCGCCCGTCTGGGTCTGGGGCGTGATGGAGACCGGCGTCGTCGCCACCGGCGTCTGTATGATCGACGAGTACGTCGTCGTGAGCGTGGCAGGAGGGAGATTCCCAGTCAGGTTATAGACGCCGGCGTTCAGGTTCTGATCGTTCTCGTACGGACCGGTGAGGCTGCCGTTGATGCTCAGGCCTCCCACGCCGGTGACGAACGACACAATCGTGGGAGCGAGCTGCACGGTGTACGTGCCGCTGAGCGACTGCTGCGGGAATGTGACCATGAACCCGGTGTAGCTTCCGGGATTTGCTCCGGGAACGAGCGGCAGGACATTGATGACCGGCGTCGCTGTCAGGGACCAGGAGAGCAGCGTGGCGACCTTGCCATCGTTCGGATTGTTGTCGGTGAGCTGGAGAGTCCAGCCGCTATGTGCGAGGTCCGACGCCAGGTCGGTTGCGTTCAGACCGCCCTGGAGGAGTTGGCTAAGGCCGAGCGTGTCCTGCGGGCGGAATGATCCGGTGAAGGGGGCCACGGACGCGGGATCGTTGATCGCGGTCGTCGCGGAGTCGGAGAACGTCGTATTGGTGAAGTTCTGCCCTGAAGGTCCGCCGACGTTCTGGAACAGCAGCACGCGCGTTCCGTTCGGTGCGATCAGGTAGCCCGTGAGATCGGCGACCGCGGCGTCGGCAATGTTCACCGTCACGGTGAGATTGCTGAGCGCAAACGTATTCTTGTCGGGCGGAATGTCGATGGTGGAGTTGAGCGCCTGGCCGGCCGTCTTGGGGACGTTCTGGTTTACGGCGCTCGCAGAGAACGTCTGGGGCAGATTAACCTGGCCTGCGGGTCCGACGATCTGCAAGACCGGGTTGGGCCAGAGCTGGGCCGTCGCCGTCGCGTTGGTCGTCGGGTTGCCACCCGTGATCGTCACCGCCGGGATCGAGGTGTAGAACATCCCGCCGTTAACGATGTTGATCTGTGTGACTTTCCCGTTAACGACCGTTGCAGTGGCCGTTGCGCCGCCGCTGAAGTAGACCGTTGGGGCCGCGGTGTAGCCTGAACCGGTGTTGGTGACGAGGATTCCCGTGACCTGTCCCCCCAGGATGGCAGCAATGCCGGTCGCCATGGAGGTGTTGTTGCCGCCGAAGAAGACGAGCGGTGCGGTGGTGTAGTTCGTGCCGCCGCTCGTGGCCTTGATGAGCGGGTCGAAGCTCAAATTGAACGTCGCACCCGATCCTGAACCCGAATTGTCCGACGTTGTGACGGGACTCGCGGGGGCGGACGTGTAGATACCCGGGTTTAGCAACACGGCGGACGTGACTGCGCCCGCGCTCACGGAAGTGACTTCGATGAGTGCCGAGAGCGATCCGGTGCCGCCAGCGACCGAGAGCGTATCGCCGACGTTGTAGCCCGAGCCGCCAGATCCGATCGAGGTGATCGTCGCAGCTCCCAGGAAGGGCGCAGACACTCCTCCCGAGACATCAAACCTCGCACCGGAGCCGGTTGCACTGGTGACCGAGGCCGGGTTACCCGGCAAAGACGTGTAGGTACCCTCACTGAGCACGATGGCGGCCGTAACAGCGCTCGTGACCGGGTCGACTGCGGTGACTTTGATCGTCGCGGGGACCGTGTTCACACCTCCAAGGAGGGTGAGCAATTCGCCGACGGAATAGCCCGAGCCGCCGTTGGCGATCGCGGTGATCGTGGTAACGCCGAGTAGTGCCGTCGCGGCCGCGCCTTGACCTCCGGCGATCGTCACGATGGGGACCGACGTATAACCCGTGCCCCCGTTGGTCACACTGATGCTCTCGACGCCCTGGGTCGCCGAGCTTGCGTTCATTTCCCGGTCGTAGTTGACGTTGATGTAGCTGCCGGTGCTATTGAGGATCTCGTTGTCCGAGGTTCCCTGTGGCCCGGAGTTCCCCACACCCACGCTGTTCCCGACGTTCGTGCCGACCAGGTGCGGACCGGGGACGATGATCGGGAGCGAGTTGTTCGCATACGTTCCGGCGCCGGCGAGCGGAGCGCTTCCCGGCGTGGCCGGGGCGGGCTGCGCGAATGCGTCGTTTCCGTCGATGACCCTGTTCTGGTTCTGATCCATCACGTTGCCGTCGCTGGTCAGCGTGCGGACCAGGTCGTGGATCTCCGATGCGAACCCGCTGCCCGAGGCTGGGCTGATGGAGTAGCTGACCGTCCCCGGCGTGGAGTCGGGCGTGAAGTCGACCTCGAATTCCTCGTATTCTGAGAAGCTTTGGCCAACAGGGGGAGTGTAAGTGAGAAAGGCCGTGCCGATGGGAGTGACATTCGTCGGCACGATCGACGCGAGCGGGTTGCCATTGGCGTCGAGAGCGCTGATCGTCACTTCCGAGAGGTTGAACGAGTTCGGATCGATCGGGCGGTCGAATCGTACGTAGAGCCTCTGCGCGATGGGACTGCCGTCCACGGCGGTCGAGTTGTTGATCGTCCCCGGGCCGACCGGCCCCGAAGTGCCGTCGACGATCCGTGGCCCGCTCGCGATCGTCGCGGTCGCGACGGTGATGTCCAATTGGTTGAGATCGCCCGGATAATTATTATCGTGACTCGTTCCACCGTTGAGATTGCTGGACCAGGCACCATAGACGACTCCGTTGAAGACGGCCAGACCCTGGTGCTCGCCGAACGAGAAGGTGTTTTCCGCAATCGGATTGGCCCCGGAGTCGTTGTCAGGAATCGGCCCGAGGGTGACAATACTCCCCGACGCCTCATCGTAGGCCTGGTTCGGTTGGTTCAGGAACGAGTTCGCACTGAAGGTCGTGCCGCCGTCGATGCTCGTCTGGATCGTGTAAGCCACGCGGGCCTGAGCGGCATCATATCGTGTGTCGTAGTAGCCGACGACCACGGTACCGGTCGCCTGATCGACAGCGACAGTCGGCTGGAACAACGGGCCAACCGCGTGGTCGGGCGGGTCCCGGTCGACCTGGGCCTGCGTGTAGGACGCTCCGCCGTCGGTCGACGTCGCCAGGATGATCTGGGTGTTGTTCGCCGGGTTGATGGTCGGGTCGGTCTTACCGAGGTGAGTCGCGTAGGCGATGTAGATGTTGCCCTGGTAGGGACTGAACGAACCCAGTGTCTCGTCCTCGGCGATCACGGGCTGCGCGCCGAAGCCGATGGGAATGGCCCCGCTGCTGGCGCCGGTGTAGGTGCTGCCGGCGAGCCCGGCCTGGTAAAGGCTGCCGTGGAGGGTGGACGTCCCGGCGCTGACCTGGTTGGCGCCGGGAGTGAGGCCCGACGTGAAGGTGATCGACCAATTATCCAATTGCGACTGCGGGTTGGTTCCGGTGCTGTTGAAGTTGATGATCTTCAACGTCCAGATGCCGGCAAGGTTGATGGGGAGCAGGTTGTTGCCGGAGTAGAGCGCGGACATCGAGCCAAATGGTCGGAAACGCCCCGTTGGATTCGCCGTGTTGGTGATGGAGTGCGACGCCCCGTCGTCGAACGTCGCGCCGATGAACGTGCTGCTGGCGGGCCCAACGTTGGAGTTCGTGATGCTACCGGTTGAACCCATGTAGTTGCCGGAGATGCCTCCGGTGCCGGTTGCATTACCGTTCACGTCGGTCGCGTTGGTGAAGAGCGTGATCTGACCGACGCCCGTGGACGCGGGCGGGATCAGGATCGCCTCCATGGTGTTGAGGCCTTCGTTGGGCGAAGTGATGTTCAGCGTGACGTTGATGTTGGAAAGCGTGCTGAAGTTCGCCCCGAAATCGGAGGCGGCGACGGAAATGGTCGAGGTCGTGGATCGCGTGATGAAATTCGGTGGAGTGGTCGCGGGGGCAATCGCATTCTGGATCGCGACGCCAGGTCCGTTGGCGATGTGGGTGTCAACGCCGTTGGTAATCTGGTTGGTCTCGATATTGTCGGGGTTTCCGTTGTTGGGATTGTTGTCCCAGACCGCCGTGAGGACGCCTCCGCCAATTTTGTTGTTGGAAAGGTCGCTGACGACCAGGCTGGGCGTAAAGTCACGGTTGCTGCCGCCAACATATTCGTCTATAGCATTCCCATCGGTGTTCAGGAACCGGGGAGCGGAGATCGTCTGACCCCCGTCGTCGGAACCGACGACGCGGATGTTGTTGGGGTTGGTCCCGTTGGCGTCGAGGTAGGTGTCGTTGGTCGTCCAGGCCACGTAGATGTTGCCGAACAAGACGTCGGACTGACTCGCGCCGGTGGTCGGATCGGTGTATCCCACCGCGCCTCCCGCAAAGACCGCGGTGGTTGCGGGATTGCCGGTGATCGGGTCGTTCACTCCGGCGCTCGTGTACCGCATTACCACGTCGTTCGTGCTACTGGCGACGTACAGATTTCCCAAGGAGTCGAACGCCAGGCCGCGCGGCGCTGAGAGTCCTCCCTGCCCCACGCCTACGAAGGTGGTCGCCGCACCACCAGCGACGGCGAACCGGAGCACGTCGTTGTTGAATCCGTCGGCAACGTAAAGATTGTCCGATGCGTCAAACGCCAGACCCTCGGGGTCTCCAATGACCTTGGAGCTGGTGTAATCGCTCAGAAACGCGCCGGTTGGGGAGTACTCGATCACTCGGTCCGAGCCGGAGCTACTGACGAACAAGTCTCCCAACGCATTGAAAGCGATGTCGGTTGGCACCGACAAACCACCGTTGGCACTGACGAATTGGGGAACGACGAACGTCTTTTTGTAGGCCCCCGTCGACGCGTCGAACTTTTCGATCATGTTCGCCGACTGGTTGGCAACGTAGAGATTGCCGCTCGAATCAAAGGCCACAGCCACGGGGTCGAAGACCGCGGCAAAGCCCGCAGCGGGACTCAACAGAGTGCCGGCGTTCACCGCGGCCGGACCTGCGAACTGAACAACCTGACCCGGAGCAAATCCGTCGTCGGTCACGTACACATTGCCGGCAGTTCCCCCAATAGCGATGTCGAAGGGAGCGCTGAGTCCGGCTGTCGTGTAGACGGCGGCCCCGTTGCCCGACGAGGGACTGGCGGTCCACGGGAAGGTTGGAGGTGTGGTCGCAGCGGGAGGCGCGAACCGCATGACCTCGGCGTCTCCCGCGCTGACCACATAGAGCTTGCCGCTGCTGTCAAAGGTCAGGCCGATCGGATCGCTCACGGCGCCTTTTGTGAAAAGAGCAGTTTGAGGATCTGCGACCGTACCGGCGTACGTTGCGACGATGTTGTTGGACGCATCGAGTCCAAGGGTGTACTCGATGACCATCCCTTTCTGCTGAATGGCAGGCTTGGTGACCGCGGGCGACCCGATGGACACATACAAATTGCCGCTGCCGTCAAACGCCAGACCGGTCGGGTCATAGCTTGCCGCGAAATCGCCGATCAAGTTGCCTGCGGCGACCGGAGCGTTCGAAGTGCCGCCGAACTGAAGCACCTCGCTCGTGCCGGTGCTGGAGACGTAAACCAGGCCGTTCGAGCCGATCGCGATGCCGTAGGCCGACGACAACGCGTTCGTATTGGTGTAAATGCCAACGCCGAACGGTGTGGTGACACCCGACCCGGGCGCGACTCCCGTCGGCCCGTAGAACTCGTACACGGTCCCACTCGCGGCAACGAGCAGGTTGCCGCTGGACGGGTCGAAGGCGATTCCCTTGGGGTTGATCATCCCGTCGAGACCGGCGGAGACGAACACCTTGATCGGGGCGCCGGGACTCGCTCCCGTCGTCCCTTGATAGGCAACAATGGTGTTCGACTGGGAGCTGCTGATGTAGAGGTTGGAGTCCGGACCGAAGGCGATGCCGTCCGCTTTGCTGAGCAGACCACTGTTATTGACGAACTGTGTGACGAACGCACCAGGCGTGCCCGACGTCGGACCGTTGAATTCTTCAACGCTATTCGTCGCCGTGCTCACCACGAAGAGGTTGCCGGACTTGGGGTCGAACGTAAGGCCGGCGGGCGTACTCATTCCGAATGAGGCGTAAACGGCCCCTGACGGATTGAGGGGATTGTTCGCACCGGTTGCGACCGTGAAGCTGAGCACCTCGTTTTGCGTGCTGCTCGTTACGTAAACGTTGCCGGTCGGCAACTGGGAGTCGACGGCGATACTGTCAGGTTGCGGCAGATTAGAGACAAGCGTCTTGATGAAGGCGCCACTCGTGCCGTCGTATTCCAGGATGGAGCCGGTGTTCTGGGTGGCAGAGCCTTGATTGACGACCAGGAGAACGGGGATGACGTCGCCATTGGAAAGGGTCGTGGTGGTCATGACCTCGCCGAGGGGGTTGCTCAGCGAGGCGCCCTGGAACACCGGAGCGGTGAGAGTCCCACCGTTCGTGGTGAGACTTTCGTTGCCGGTGTTGGCGATGAAGAGGTCGTTGGCGCCCGTCAGGCTCGCGGCCGGGGCGTAAGCCAAGGCACCCGGCTGGCCGAGGGGGCTTTTGGCGTTGCCGGTGATCGTGCCGCCCGGGACGAGCGTTCCTTGGAGCGCGGTGGACGCTTTGGGTCCGTAGAACTCGAGAATCTGGTTGCTGTTGCTGCTGCTGACGTAAAAGCTCCCGTTTACGTCGCCAGGAACGAACGCGATGCCGTTGGGAGCGTTGAGACCACCGGTTCCCGGGAGGACGAAATCCTTGATGAACGCACCGCTGAAACCGTCATATTCGAGGACGTCGTTACCCCCGGTGTTGACGACGTAAAGATTTCCATCAGGGCCATACGCTTCGCCTTCGGGCACGTTCAGCGTGTCGCCCTTGAGTGTGAAAGTACCGTCGACGGTGCTCGTCGGTGGAGTGGTCGGGTTGGTGTCGTATGCGGTGACCGACTGGTTCGCGGGATTCGGAACATAAAGTTCCGTATTGGTGTTATTGAATGCCTGGTATTGGGGGCTCGCCTGCCCGGCACTCGCGTACGTGTTGAGCAGTCCGCCCGTCGTCAGGCTGTACTGCATCACCATGTTGCCGCTTGGCGTGCTGACGTAGACGTTGCCGGCCGGACCGACATTGACGCCCACAGGGCCCTGAAGGAAGGTACTCGCGTTCGGCACCGGACTGGAATCCACCGCAAGGGCAGGCGCGTATGCCGGTGCGCTTCCCTGGGTGCCAGCCCACTGGTAGAGGATTGAGTATGGGCCTGAGCTGCCACCGCCGGTCAGTGTCACCTGCGTCGGGGCGCCGCCGTTAAAAGTAAACTTGTCGAGATCGATCGAACCGGCGCTGAAGGAGTTGTTGTGCTCGGAGTATGAGAGGTAAAGGTTATGCGAGCCGTCGAAGGCGATGCTCGGGTCGGTGATCTCGTTGTAACCAACTCTGACGCCCACTTGTGACTGCGAGAGGTCGACCTGATTGAGCCCAGCGATTGTCAACGCGTTCCAGGAATTTCCGCCGTCGGTTGAGTAGGCGCCCTCGATCACCGAGGTGTACTGTGCGCCGGTACTCGAGTAGGCTCCAAGCCGGTTGGAGCCAGTCCCCGTTGTCCGGACCCAGACCGCCGCCAGGTCGAGGGAATTGTTCGGGTCGATGACGATCGTCGGCGAGCTGTTGTTGCCACCGCCGGCACCGCCGGTCCCGCTTTCGCCGATAGCCGTGTTCAAGTTTGCCCAGGCCGTGGCCGAGGTCGTCGGCAGCGTCGAAAGGAGTGTTCGCTCCTCGAGCGATTCGAGCGCAAGCCGTCGGCACTTCGACTTGCGCAGCCTCAGCAACGAACGCCCCTCGGAACCCTCTGAGCGATCGACCGAAACCTTGCCAACCCTGGATCCTGCGCGGCGCATGATTGCCTCTCTCAGTCGGAGCCCTGAGACGTCATCGTCTTGTGGACGAGGTGTGATGATCCCGCCAGATTACGAAAACGATAAAACGAGAATGCCGGTTAAAAACTTGCCCGTCAAGCCATCCGGACGCTTTGTCGACGACCCTTGCGATACAATCCGCAAAGTAACCATTCAAATACAAGGATTTATGGAGGCCCCACCAAACTGAATCAGGAAGATCTGTGTGTTTATCGTGCGTGCGCAATGCGATGCATGGATGTCCGAAGTGCCCTCACAGTCGCCAAACCGGGCGTGGTATTTGGCGCAGGAGAACCGGTTTTTCCGTCATCCGTCGCACGCGTGAGAGGCGAGAGGAACTCCTTTCTGACGAAGCGAACCAGTGCAGCGGAGGTTGGCGGTGGCCAGCGTCGTCGCCTTGGCTTGCGGGGTTGCGGTTCGGCGGCAACTCAGTGCGGCGAGTCTTCAGACTCGCCGCACTCGTTTGACAGGCTCGCCTGCCAGCGCCTCGAGGGCGGCGAGCCAGAGGTTGCGATCGTGCTCGATGGCCGCCTCACGCATCGCGAGCCGGATTTGCCGTCGCGTCGCGTGGGCGAGCGACTGCGGAACGCGATTGCCGGACACGTGGCCGGGCGCGGATGTCGACGTGTCGGGCGTGATCGTGCTGGTTGTGGTCGTTGTCGTGGAAACGACGGTTGGCGTCGTGGCCGATGGCGTCACGAATTCCAGGGCGCTCGACGACTGCCGCACGACGTTGGCAGAAGTCCCCGGCAGAGCAAGCTTCCAGGTGGCGTAGTACGGAGCGTTCGAGCCCACGCCCGCCGCCTGTCCGATGTTGTTCTGCAGCGGCGCGTTGGTGTTGGCGGCGTTCAGGTTCGAGAGCGACAGGTAGTCGATCGCGTTGCCCAGAACGTCGGTTGGTACGATGATCAACTGGTCGGTGTTGGGATTGAACGCGTACTGCGCGTTGACCGGGACATAGTTGTTGGGTGCGGCGGGGTTCGGCGTCACCATGATCGCGTAGCGGCCGATCGACTGCGTGCTGAGCGCTGCCGAGAACGTGACCGACACGTAACCGATCGGTCCCTGTGCGATTGTGCCGTTGACCGGCGTTGTGGCCGTGACCACAAACGGTCCGGTGCTCGGCGTCACGGGGCCGCTGTTGACCTCGAACGACGTCGCATAGTTGACCCCAAGCGGTGTGCCGGTGCTCGGGAAGTTCGTATCGTCGGTCAGGGCACCGCTCACCGAGACGATGTACTTCGTCCCCGGAGTCAACATGCTTGTGGGCGTAAGGTACGCCGTATCGTTCGACGGACTGTACGTCACGGCCGCCGGTACGACGATTGGGGTCGACGACCCTGCGAGCACGGCCGACAGCGTGATCGTGGTGTTGTTGATCTGGTAGAAGTCCATCGCCTTGTTGAACCGGATCGCGATCGAGTCGGGCTGGGCGATGGTCGGATTGGTGTTGGGCGTGATTGCGGTCGTACCGTTGTGAGTGGTCACGCTGACGACCTGAGGCGCACTCGGGGTGACGGCCGGAAGCCGAAGGTCGAACGAGTCGTAGAACGGCCCCGAGTTGCCGCCCGCCATCGTGATCGAGTTGCCGGCGAGGTCCGTGAGGCTCGGCTGGACCGAAAGGAGATAGAGGTTCGTTCCCAGCGGCACCGTCGGGGTGAGGGTAATCTGCGAGGTTCCATCGTTGTTGACCTGATAGACGAGCGTGCTGTGCACGGGCAGGTCGTTGCCGGTCCAGAACGTGCCCGTCTGCGCCTGGGTCGCGGCGCCATCCGGCCCGCTGGGGATCAGCATGACCGCGAACGGGTTGCTGTTGAATCCGGTACCGTTGGCCACGCCGGGCGCGAGGTTGGCGAGCGGGTGGTTGAAGTAGAACGTGAAGGATCCGGGTGCGACGGTCGTGAAGTTGGAGGTCAGCGAGTCGCCTTTGTAGAGCGTGCTCGTCTCGATGGTGACCGCGGTGCTGGGCGACAGCGTGCTCTCCGGGCTGGTGTCATTGGCGGCAACGGACGTTGCGAAATCATGCTCGCCATCGTCCAGCTTGTGATTGTTAATAGTGATCGTCGCGACACCGTTGACCGCCGCAACAGGGCCGCCGACGAGCACCGGCGTGGCTCCCGAGACGTCGTAGAGGCGGACGAATGGGTTGGTGACCGCCGTCGTGCCGGCAACGTTGACCGCGAACGTCAGCGGAGCCTGTGCGGAGCCATTGTTCTGCGTGATTCTGTCGCTATTGCTGACGCCCGTGTCGCTGCCCGGAGTGAGCGATGGGGCTGCCGTGGGGGGCGGTGGCGCGGTATCGATCGTGATCGCGAGCGGGCTGCTCGATGGGCTCGTGTTACCGGCGACGTCGACCTGTTTGACCTCGTAATAGTAGGTGCCGTCCGGCTGCACCGGTCCCGGATCCTGGATCGAGACCAAACCGTCTTTAAACGTGGGGTTGGTCAGCGTGTTGACGGGCGTGTAACTGCCGTTCGCGCTGGTCGCACGAAGCAGGATGACCTGCTGCGCCGTGGTCTCGATGTTGGATACCTGGAACGTTGGGTTCGTGAAGGCGGTGACGTTGCTGCCGAACGTGCCGCTTTCGCTGGCTGGGTCGAGCTCAAGGGCCGCGGGCGTCTGGGCGGTCGTCTTGATGATGATCTGGAGCGGTGCACTCGGTGCGCTGACGTTGCCGGCAGCGTCTTCCTGCTCGACTTCGTAGAAGTAGGGGATTCCGCTGACCGGCGGAGTGCCGGCGAGCGGGCCGGGATCCTGAATGGTGACGGAGCCCGTCGAGCCACCGGCGACTGCCGCGACCTGGGTGAACGGTCCGCTCGCGGACGTGCCGCGGAGCAGCAAGACCTGGTACGGCGTGTCACCTGAGAACGGAGGTGTAATCGTGACGCCGGAGACCGTGAACGATGGGCTCGTGACGTTCGTGGTATTGTCACCCGCCAAACCACTGTCGCTGGCCAGGGCGATCGAGGGGGTGCTTGGCGTCGAGGTCACGATCAACACATTCAGCGGAGCGCTCGGTGGGCTCGTGTTGCCCGCGACGTCTTCCTGTTCGACTTCGTAGAAGTAGTTGCCATCGGGCCTGACCGGGCCCGGATCCTGGATCGTGGTGCCGCCCGAGGTCGCAACGGGGGTGAAGGAGCCGGCCGTGCCGGTGGACGACCGCAGCAGGATCACCGCGTACGGCGCGTCGCCCGGGACGGGCGGTGTGACGGTGACGCCGGAGACGTCGAAAGTCGGACTGGTGCTGTTCGTGACGTTACCGCCCGTGCCGCCGCCGTTGGCGAGTGTCAGTGAGGGGGCGGTGGGCGTCGAGGTGACAACAACGACCTTGAACGGAGTGCTGGGCAAGCTGGTGTTGCCGGCGATGTCGACTTGCTTGACTTCGTAGTAATACACGCCGTCGGGCTGCACCGGGCCCGGATCCTGGATCGTGACACTACCGTTCGTGACCGTCGGATTGTTCAACGTGTTGACCGGGTTGTACGGTCCGCCGGCGCTCGTGGCGCGAAGGAGGATCACCTGGGTCGCGTTGTCTTCGATGCTTGACGCGGTGATGAACGGCTGCGTGTTCGTCGTCACACCGTCCGAGTTGCTGATGCCCGTGTCGCTGCTCGAAGCGAGGGCGACGGAGTTCGGCGTTTGGGCGGCGGTCTTGACGGTGATCTGGAGCGGTGCGCTGGGCGGGCTGAAGTTGCCGGCGACGTCTTCCTGCTCCACCTCGTAGTAGTACGTGTTTCCGCTGACGGGCGGATTGCCGGAGAGCGGCCCGCCGTCGCGGACCGTGAGCGTGCTCGACGAGCCGACGGGCGCGGTCGCAACCTGTGTGAAGACGCCGTTCGGGCTTGTCGAGCGGAGCAGGACGATCTGATAAGGACCGTCGCTCGGGACGGCGGGATTGACGGTAGCACCCGAGATGTCGAAGGTGGGACCAGTCACATTGGTGATGCTATCCCCGGGGACGCCGGAGTCGCTTGCGGAATCGAGCGACATCGCGGGCGTGCTCGGTTTCGTCGTCAAAACCGTGATCTGAAGCGGCGCACTGGGGGCGCTGATGTTTCCGACGATGTCGACCTGTTCGGCCTCGTACACATAGGTCCCGTCGGGCTGCACGGGACCGGTGTCCTGAATGGAGACGGTGGCCGGCGATGGCGATGTGAGGTTCAGCGTGCTGACCGGCGTGAACGTGGTGCCGCCGTCCGAGGAACGGAGGAGGATGACCTCCCGCGCCGTGGGCTCGATGCTCGACACGATGAAGAACGGTTGATTGTCGCTCGTAATGTCGTCGGTGTTGCTCAGGCCGGTGTCGCTGCCGCCGGGAACCGGGTGGCTGGGGTCGAGCTCCAATTGGGTTGGCGTCAGAGCGGAGCTCTTGATCGTCACCGGCACGACGGCGCTCGGGGCGCTCACATTGCCGGCCACGTCTTCCTGGCGAACTTCGTAGTACCAGGTGATCCCCGTGACGGACCCGGGAACCGGACCCGGATCTTGCAGCACCATCATCGCGGCGGTGCCCTGGGCCTGGGCAACTTGCGTGAATCCGCCCGTCGGGCTCAACGACCGGAGCAGGAACACCGTGGCGGGACCGTCGCTCGGGAACGGGAACGTCAGGTCAACGCCGGAGACGTCGAACTTGGGACTGGTGTCGGCGGTGAGGTGGCCTCCCGCCGGCCCGGTAACACTCGTCGGGTCGAGCACGGCCGTGAGCGGAGCGGGCTGCGGTGCCGTGACGAAGAGTACGGAGAGCGGTGCGCTCACAGCGCTGGTATTGCCCGCGACGTCGACCTGTTCGACCTCGTAGAAATACGTGCCGTCGGGCTGCACCGGTCCAGGGTCCTGAATCGCGATCGTGGACGAGGGCGAGGTCAGATTCTCGGTATTGACCGGGGTGTAACCGCCGTCCACGCTGGTGGCGCGGAGGAGGATCAACTGCCGGGCGCCGGGTTCGATGTTGGAGGCGACGAAGTACGGTTGGGTGTCATTCGTGATGTTGTCCGTTCCGCTAACGCCCGTGTCGCTGCTGCCGCCGACGATGGGGTTATTGGAATCGAGCGCGAGGTTCGTTGGCGTGGACGCGGTGCTCTTGTATGTAATCTGGAACGGCGCGCTGGGGAGGCTGATATTGCCGGCGATGTCTTCCTGCTCGGCCTCGTAGTAGTAGGGCGTGCCGGTGTCGGTGGTTCCCGCGGTGGTGTCGATGAGCGTATTGAGGTCCTGGATCGCGACCGTTCCGCCCGCGGCGCTTGAAAGCGTGGCGACCTGGTTGAACGGGCCACTGGCACTCGTCGACCGCAAGAGGATCACCGTGTACGGGGCGTCGACAGTCATAGGGGCGGTCTGGGCAGTGCCGATCCCGGTGACATCGAGATACGGCTGCGCGACGTTCGTAATCTGATCGCCCAGCGTACCGCTGTCGCTGCCGTTCGGAGTCGGCAGCCCGGTATCGAGGCCTTGAATTCCCGGCGTGGGTGGCGTCGCGGTGATCAGGGTGTATTGGAACAGGCCGACATTGCCTTCCGTTCCCGAGTCGTCTGTTGCCTGCACGCCGATGCTCTTGACGCCGTCCGTCAGTTCGGCGGTGTTGGCGATCTGGACGGAGAAGTGGCCGGCAGCATCGGTGTAGTTGGCCGGGATGTCGGTCGGGTTACCGGCGCCGATGCCCAGCGCGGGGTTGAAGCCGCCGATGTAGACCGGGTTAGCGGGGTTCGTGTAGTCGTAGAGCGTGATCCGCACGTTACCGCCAAAGCCGCTGGCCTCGCTGTAGCCGTCGATGAAGGCGCCCTTCACGTCCGTGATGAGGTCGGTCGGCAAAGCACCGACATCGCTCCCTTGCGGTGGCGGATTGTTGGCGTCGAGACCGAGCGACGTTGGGAAGACCTGGGGCGCGAGCCGGATCGCATACATCCCGTTGCCGTACGTCGAGGCGACCATCACGTTGGGATCGCCCGGTGTCTGGATCGGGTGCCCGGTCGTCGGGTTGACGTCGCCCGTCGACATGGTGAGCGACGTGACGTTCGCGGTGGGCATTCCACCGGTCTGGCCCGCGGGAGGGACGACGTCGGGCGCGCTGCCGGCCAACGGGGCGGGGAAGACGCTCCAGCTTTGTCCGTTGTCGATCGACTGGAGCACGCCACCGACACCGCCAACGTAGAGGATCGGGTGAGTCGAGGTTGGGCTGGTCGTTTCCGGGCCGGAGAACGAGTTGGGAATCACGTATCGCCAGTCGGCCGCGATGGACGTCACAGCGCCGAAGCCGTAGGCCGGTGTCAGTTGGAGAGGTCCGCCGAAGAGCGGTGCCGCCTGGTTGGGGTCGCCGAAGGCGTTGGAGGTGATCCCGTAGACGTTCGAGGTCTGGGCCTGCTGGGTCACGGCGTCGACGGTCATCGACCATCCACTAATGAAGGTGGTGTCGGTGACGTTGCTATTCGCGTTGGTGTCGGTCACCTTCAACGTCCATTGGCCCTGCACGTCCATGTTGGCGAAGGCGTTGAGGTACTGAAGACTACCGACTTGGAACGTTGTTGTGCCCGGCGGGATATTGTTGGAGTAGGCGCTGGTGGTGGCGTTATCGTCGAACGTGACGTTTTGGAAGTTCGTGATTTTGGTACCCTGCCCGAACAAGGTGATCTGTGTACCGTTGGGCGCCACGAGCACGGCCGAGACGTTGGCAGGGTTGCTGGCACTGATGTTTACGGTGATCGAGATGTGCCCAATCGGGAACGAATTGAAATCGCCCGGGAATGTGTTGGTCGTCATGCCCGTCCCGTTATTGGGAACTGTCCCGTAGGGAGGGTTGGTGTTCGGGTTGGGGGGCGGATCCTGGCTGTGGACGTTTGCGTTGAACGCACCGTCGATCCTCTGCCACCCATCGATCGCGGGGACCTTGTCCGCGGGGTTGTTGGGATTATGCTGGGCCAGGTTGATATCGTTGAGCAGTTTTTGCACGTCGGCCAGATAGTAGACGCCCTCGTTGGTAAGTGCGTAGGCGTCGTGAGACCCGCGGTTGGGGTCGGTGATGATCTGGCGGACGAACGAGCCGTCGAGTCCGAACGAGACCTGGGTCCACGGGTTGTTACCGGAGACACCCTGGCTGCCGCCGCCGTTCTGGGTCACGTAGATATTGCCGAATTTCGTGCCGGCGTAGATGAAGTCGTCCAGACTCCCGTTATTCGGAAACGCCGGATCCGGTGCGCCGTAGGCCATGGCCGAGACCTGGGCCCCGTCAAGCTGGCTCCCGTTGGCGATCTGGAACCAGTTCAGGCCCATGTTCTCGGTGCGGAAGATGAGGCCGGTTGCCGAAGCGACAAGTTCTTGCTGCGCGTCGATCGGGTTCACAACGAGCGGCATTCCCTGGAAGTCGGGCCAATCCAGGCTGTCCGGGTTGGGGGG
The DNA here is from genome assembly GCA_027451445.1 of Singulisphaera sp. Classification (GTDB taxonomy): domain Bacteria; phylum Planctomycetota; class Planctomycetia; order Isosphaerales; family Isosphaeraceae; genus DAIDJG01. Next base: position 7,897 of record DAIDJG010000367.1, on the reverse strand, counting down.
CGACGGGGCGTTGTTGATGAGCAGCCCGTTCGTGGTGCCGACCGGCTGGTTCGGGAACGCCGCGTTCTCGGGCGACTGCACGGTGATGAAGTCCGACCCGTTTCCGCCCCCGTTGGGGAAGAGATAGCTGTAGAGGTTGCCTACGGTCGTCGGGTCGAACGTTCCCGTTTGGGCGGTGGTGATGTCTCCTCCCGAGGGGCCCCTCGCGGTGATCCTGCCGGGGGGCGGTGAGGAGTTCTCGTTCCAGACGAGGTTGCCGGCGTCGGTGGGGTCGGCCGCCGAATTGCCCGCGCCCGTGGTGAGGATCCCAGTCGGCGAGTAGACCGACCCATTCGATTGCGACGTCGCGTAGAGCAAGCCGGCGTCGATCAGATTTTGCACGTAGGCGACCTGAGCCGCCGCGCTGCTGGGCTGCGCCGCACCGTCGTAGAATTGCGTGATGGACAGGTTGCCGTTGCGGCTTCCGAGGGCGATCGAATGCGTACCGATCCCGTTCACAAAATTGCCCGCGACGCTCACACCGTTGATGCCCGTCGTGAACACGCCATTGGCATTCTTGCCCGTGCTGCCCGTCACGAACGTGCCATTGTTGTCGACACCGGTGAATACACCGTTGTTGTCGCCGATGATCAGACGAGGAAGGCCGGTGGTTGGGTCGATCATGATCGCCAGCCGGTGCTGGTCCACACTGTTGCCCGGCAGGTCGAACGGGATCCACTTCACGCCATTGCCCGAGTTCGAGAACCCGGAGGCGTCGCTCACGACGATCGTGGCGTCTCCACTGAGCACATTTCCTGGCTGGTAGAGCAGGTTGAGGGTTGGATTTGCCAGCGGGTTGTAGCCGTGGAGACCCAGGCCGTTCAGAGTCACGGGGCCGGTCGTGGCCGTCTGCAGCGTGCCGCCGTCGTTATTGGTATCGCTTGTGGTGAAGTTGTGTGGGTCGGCAACATCGGTCGTATCGAGCCGGATCAGCCCCGCCTCGTTACCGGCCTTCAAACCGCCGAGGTAAATGATGTTGGGGTTTTGCGGGTCGATCGCGAGGGTGAGGTTGAAGTCACCCTGGTTGAGCACTGGACTGGCGGTGACGTCGTAGTTGCCACCACCGGCGACATTCGCCGAGCCGCTGCCGTCCGGAATCGCGGGCTGGAATCCGTTAACGTTCTGCAGCGCGGTCGGATCCATGACCTGGACCCAGTTATGGCCGTGGTCCTTGCTCATGTAAATGCCGTTGAGCTGTCCACCGCTGAGGATCGCTGCGTAGATCCAGCCCGAGTAGATCTGGTTCTCGGTGTCCGCGTTCGGGGTCGAGACGGGGACGAGCGCCGGCGTGGCCAGGACGATGCGACCCGAACCATTCGGGGCGGTAAGGGTCGCATTGGGGAGCGGCGAGCGGTTGCCGGAATCACCGTTCTGGATCAGGAGATCGCCGCTGCCCTGGGTCAACAGGCTCCAGTTTTGACCTTCGTTCGGGCTGATGAAGACACCCTGTCCCTGGATCGCGGCGTAGATGACCTGAAGGTTGCCCGTCGGGTTCGAGATCGTGTTGGTCGCGCCGCTCGTGTTGTCGAACGCAACGTCAGTCGCCTGGCCGGCCAGGTTGGGGATCCGGTTTGTGTTAACGGGCGACTCCGGAAGGCCCGGGTTGAAGTTCCGGTTCACCAGGCCCCACGTATTGCCCGAGTCGTAGCTGACCCACACGCCCGCATTTCCGCCCAGGGCCGTGTTCAACGTGAGGTACACGATCACATTGCCGGCCGGCGTCGGGTTCGGATCCACCGCGATCTTGTACGAGGTCGAGCCCACGAATGCGTGGTCGCGCAGCACCGAGCTGAGCGGCAAGTAATTGCCGGCGGAATCCACATTCACGGTGCTATCGAGCAACTGCCACGTCTGGCCGCCGTCCATCGACCGGAGGACACCGACGCCCTTGCTCAACTGGTTGCCGGTGACGTTATTGGCGCCTCCGCCGGGCGTGCTCAGCCCGTCGGCGAACCCGGTGACGGCGAAGATGATCGAGTTCTGCGGATTGTTGTTCCGGCCGAAGATGGTGAGGCCGCCGATGTTGATGCCCGAGGCGGGGCCGAAGTCGGTCAACGGAATGTACGTCGGGCCCGCGGGGTTCGTTGTGAGGAAGTTGGTCGTCTTCCAGATGCCGCCGTCAGCGCCTGCGACATAAACCGTGTTGCCTGACGGGTCGGACGGATCGACCGCGATGCCGCCAACCATGCCCGAGTTGTTGCCGTTCAGCGCGCCGATCGGCGCCGGCCCGACGGACGTCCACGACTGGCTCGACACAGCGTTCGTCGGGTCCATCGTGAAGATGCGGAAGCTTCCTGTCGCCTGGTCTGCCACCGGCTCGCCGAGGCCGCTGTTGGGGACGAGCTGCATGAACGTCAGCGACCAGTTGGTCAGCGTGGCGGTCGGCACGTTCGCCCCTGCGGCATTGGTAATCTGAAGCTGCCATGTCCCCGCAGCCGACTGCTGGTTCAGGGCGGCAAGGGTCAGCAAGCCTTGCGTCGTGTAGCGGCCGGAGAACGGTGCTCCACCATTGACGATTGGGGTCGTCACGCTCGGGTTGGAGTCGTCGAAGAGCGTGTTCAGGAAATTGGCCTGGCCTCCGTTCGCACCGACATTGGCGAACAACGGTATGCCTTGTCCGGGCGCCAGGCCAAGCGCTGTGGCGACGGCTGGAGGTGGGATCAAGACCGCACTGAGGTTGGGGTCGGCCGTGTCAAAGATGTTGAGTTGTAGTGTCTCACCCTGGATAAGGTAGCTCGAGGGCACCGAGATCGAGGATGTCTGTGTGCTGCCTGCCGGAATGCTCAGCGGAACGTTGTTGGTATAGGTGACCGGGGTCGTGCCCTGCGGGAAGATCAGCGGTGTGGTGGCGCTCTGCGTGATGGTGGTCTTCTGGCCCGGCGCTGCGATCTGCATCAGGTCGTAAACGCCCGCGTTCAGGTTCGAGTCGAGCTGATAGCTCGAGATGCCCGCAGCAGCGTTCGTCGCCGACGCGATGGTCGAAGCGAGCTGCACCGTGTAGGTGCCGCTTAGCGCTTGCGTGGCGAAATTCACCGCGAACGTGCGCGAGGTTCCCGGCTCCGTGCCGTCGTTGAACGGCGTAACCGAGAGGGCCGGCCCGACCGATCCCGCCGGGCCGATGATCGACAAAACCTGAGCCGGGGTGAAGGACGAATTGGCAATGTCCTGGTTGAACGTGACATTGAGTGAGCTCTGCGCTGCGTTGAGTACTTCGTTGTCCGCGGTGGGCTGAGGTCCAGCGGCGCCAGGGATCGAGGTGATCGTGTACGCCGTCGCTGCCGCGCCTGAGCCGCCGCCGCCGGTGATCGTGACGGTGGGCGGAGTGACATAGCCCGAGCCCGGGTTGGTGATGATGAATCCGGTCACTCCAATCGTGACCGACGCCGTGGCCATCGCTGTCGATACACCCGACCCGCTAATGGTCACCATGGGCGCGGACGTGTAGCCCGAGCCGGGATTGGTGACCTCGATCGCGCTGACTTCGCCGCCGCTCAGCACAGCGACCGCCGTGGCGCCCGAGCCGCCGCCGCCACTGATTGTCACGGTCGGCACGGACTTGTAGCCGAACCCGGGATTGGCCACTGAGATCGCGCTCACGACGCCGCTAATGATCGCTGTGGCCGCGGCGCCCGAGCCGGGGTCGCCCTGGGGGACGCTCAGCGTGACGGTGGGCGTAAACGTATATCCCGAACCGGGGTTGTTGACCTGAATCGCTGAGACGACGCCGGAGAGGACCGCGTCCGCCGCTGCCCCCGATCCACCGCCTCCACTCAGCGTGACGGTCGGCACCGAGGTGTAGCCGGAGCCCGGATTCGTGATGAAGTATCCGGTCACGCCCTCGCCAATACTCGCATTGCCTGCCGCACCGGCGCCACCGCCGCCGTTGAAGCTGACCGCGGGTGTCGAGGTGTAACCTGCGCCGGGGTTCGTGATCAGGACCGAGGTCACCACGCCGTTGGTCAGCACCGCCGTGCCGGCCGCGCCAGAGCCGCCGCCCCCGCTGAAGATCACCTGGGGCGCCGACGTGTAGTTCACGCCGCCATCGGTGATCGCAACACCGGTCACAACGCCGCTGATCGCGGCGGTCGCCGTGGCACCCGAGCCGCCGCCGCCGCTGATCGTCACGGTTGGGACCGAGGTGTAACCCACACCCGGGTTCGTTGCCTGGATCGCCGTCACCCCGCGCTTGCCGACGTCGGTGGCGATAACGTGCGGGCCGGGAATCACGATCGGCAGCGACGAACGAACGTACGAACCGCCAAGCGGGATCCCGTTGGTCGGAGTCGGCATCGAGAATGCGTTGTTCTTCTCGTCGATGGTGTACGATCCGGCCAGCGTATAGCCGTTGCCATTCTGGTCCATCGAGTTGCCGGTCGAATTCGTCTGACCGGAGACCGCCCAGTTCACGTCATCGCTAATTCCGGAACCCACCTCATAGGCAATCGTGCCAGGGATCGTGTCGGGCGGGAAGGTCACAATGAACTGGGTGTAGAGACCGTTCGCGCTCAGGCTCGACGCCACCGGCGTCACGACGATGCCCGCAGCCACGCCATTGAGCGTCTGCAGGACGTTTCCGTTGGCGTCGTGCTCCTGGATGATGACTTGGTCCGGGGTGAAGGTATTCGCGTCAACGGCGCGGTCGAAGGTGACCTCGAACGCCTGCGCCTGGGGCCCGCCGTTGATTGGGTTCGGCTGGTCGTTGAGCAGGTCGGCCGCGGTGGGGGACGTGTTACTGGGATCGCCCACGGGCCCGGATGTGCCACTGACGATTCGCGGGCCGCTCGAGATCGTCGCGTGGGCCACACGGATGTCGAGGTGGTCAGTGGCCAACGGGTTGAATCCACCGTTCAGGTTGCTCGACCACGCGGCGAAGACCTGGCCTCCCCAGACGGCGACAGATTGGTGGCTGCCGTAGGAGAAAGTCGCATCCGTTTTGGGATTACCGGGGGACTGGTTGTCGAGAACGGGACCGAGATTGACGGTCGTGCTGCTCGTCGCCTCGTCGTAGGCGTTCAGCGGCTGGTTGAGCGGCGTCTCGCCGCCGAAGCTCTGGCCGCCATCGACGCTGGTCGCGAGAGTCATCGCCACGCGGGCATCCGCGGAATCGTACCGGGCGTCGTAGTAGGTGACCACGACCGAACCGGTGGTCCCGTCGACGGCGATCGATGGCTGGAACTGGGGACGTCCCGTTTCCACGCCCAGTCCCTGCCGGAGATAAGCCTCGGAGTACCCGTCGATCGCCGCGCTGTCGTTGTTGACCTTGACGGCCGGGTTCCATGTGAGCCCGCCATTCGTAGACGTGATGACGTAAATGTCCGTGTTATCGGCCGGATTGGTCGTGATCGCGGGGTTGGTATCGCGGTCGGTGTAGGCGATGTACAGATTCCCGGCAGTCGCGCTGTACGCTCCCAGTGTGTTGTCGGAAGCGATTGTGATCCCTGGTCCGATTCCCAACGGGTCGACCGTCGATGCGAGCGGATACGAATTCAGCAATGCGCCTCGAACGGCAATGCCGTTGCCGTCGACGCCCTTGCCTCCAGCGATGACGTTGATTGCGGGGGTCGGAATGAACCCCTGGGTGACGGCCAGTTCCGCGTCGGCAAGATACGCGACCGAACCAGCAGCGGTTCCGTTGTCGGTGACCTGGAGCAGCCAGTTGCCGCTCTGCAGAGGCTTGTTGAGTAGGTTCGCGAGCCCTGGAGTCGAGAATTTATTAACGTACGGTGCCGCTGCGTTGGCGAGGCTGATCGGGGCGCTCGGGACGAAGACGGTGGCCGCATTGTCGCCAAAGCTCGACGCGCCAAAGTTGGCGCCCGTTGCCGCACCCGGGGCGACGAGAGGGATCTTCGTTTTGCCGTCGGGAGAAATCAGCGTAAGCGACACATTCGCCAAAGTTGGGTGAGTGATCTCGACCTTGACCGCAAGATTTGTGGGCGTAATCCCCGCTGGGACCGCGATCGGGAATGTGGTGTTGACCGCCGGATTATTGGCACCCGATACCGCGATGGTGCCGTTGACCGGGCCCGTATTCTTGGCGGGCACCGCAAGATCGGCGACGCTGCCGTTGCCCGGCTGAATGCTCGTAAAATCGATCTGATCGAGGTTGCTTCCGTTGGCATTACCGGAGCCGAAGTCGTCCCAGACGACGCTGACCTGTCCCGGAGCGACCGTTGCCGAGCCCTGGCTAATCGCGATCTGAGGCGCACTATCCGCCTGATGCCCGACGTTGCCTCGGGTATCGGCATTGAACGGGGCGCCGAAGGTGTTGCCGCCATCGGTGGACACGACCATCTTGATCGTGTTGGCGGTAAAATTCCCGACCCCGCTACCGTTCAAGTCGTTGGTACCCCAGGCGATGTAGACATTCCCGGCATGCGGGTCCGCCTGGTTGATCGTTGCGTTCGTATAGACGTTCGTCTGATTGGGCAACCCGTTGGCGAGGTTGGTGTCTACCGCGATCGTCGGCTTGAGATCCTGGTTGACGTTCGTAGCGCCCAGGATTGTCCAGGAATCGACGATCTTGTCCTGGATCGCGTGCGAAAGCGAACCGTCGGCGTTGATGCCGAACTTGTTCAGGACCAGCTCACCACCGGTCCCCGCGGAATTATCGGCGGTGTGTTCCGACACGAGCGTATATATATCGCCGTTACGGTCGAACGCCGCACTGACGTCCGTTACCGCCAAAAAGTTGCCCTGAGGATTGCCCTGAGTGAAGACAGGCAGGTCATCGGCGGGAGTGAACAACGTCCAGGAATTGCCCCCGTCCGTGGAGTAGGCTCCTTCCGCGAACGTTCCGGCTGAGGACGTGTTCTCCCACACCGCAGCCATCTGCTGCGGATTGGCCGGGTTCACGATGATCGTGGGGCTGCTATTGTTGCCCGCGGGGTCCGTCGTCGACGCGGGAGGGTTTACGGTAGTGGACGCGTTGTACGACTGGGGACCAAAAGGCACAGACAAATTGACATAAGTGCTACTTACAGGCGGTGCAGGGAGTGTCGACAGTAAGGTGCGTGCCTCGAGCTCGTCCATCGCGAGTCGGCGCAGCTTCCCCCACCGTTGCTTCTGCGACCGTCGGGCGGCTCCAAAAAGCCCATCGAACGTGTGCGTACCAATCCGGGATGCAGCGCGACGCATGTTTGCCTCTCTCAGTCGGGAGCCCCGAGACGACGTCGTCGGTGGACGAGGTGAGACTATCTGCCCTAGCTTGCGGGAACGACAAATTGAGAATGCAGGTCAAACTCCAGCAAGTCAAGCCTTCCCAAAGATATTGTGTTTTACCCCATCCGTACAAACGGAACCATAATAATAGAGATACAATGACTTATGGAGACCACACCAAAGTCAATCAGGAATATCTGTGTGTTTATTGGGACTGCGAAACGCGATCCGTGGTTGCATGCAATCGTCCGGTGGCGGCCTGCCTGGGTTGCCGTCGAGCGGCTGAAACTCCGCACCGCCCAAACACTGCTGTGGGCGCTTGTTGAAGCGGCTCATCGCTCACAACCGTAGCGATAATATCAGATGGAATGGGTGATTGCAATCACCCACGCAGTTTTTTCTTGCGTTGCTCTGATCTATTGGCCGTGGGAGCGTGCGAAGCGTCCGAACTGCGCCGTTCGTCTCGTCGATTCCAGGCGAAGTCAATCAAGCGCCCATGGCGTTGCGAGCTCTCACCGGCGTTGCCCGGGGAGGCTGGGATCCGTGGTTGGAGGCCCGCGTGTTGGCAGCGGTTGGGAACTGAGCCATTATCGCGGCCTCAGAGATCCACCTTTCCGAGGGGTTGCGCACTTGTGTCTCGCCCCAAGTGCCCTCAGCCTAAAGTGAAGGGCACTTGGGGCGAGACACAAGTGCGAAATCG
>DAIDJG010000366.1 GCA_027451445.1 Singulisphaera sp. | reverse complement strand
TGCGTCGCCAGGAAGAGCTGACCACGGCCGCCTCGATCCAGACGTCGTGAGGCCGGTCGAGAGCCAGCCGGCCCAGCGCTTCCGCTGCACGCGAATCGTCCCATTGTCCGAGGCTCAGCGCAAGCTGAAAACGAACCGCCGGGTCAGGGTCAATCACAAGCCCAACGGCGGCAGCGAGTATCGCCTCATCCTGACCTGCCCAGCGCTCGGCGAGTCGCAACGCCTGTCGCCGCACGCCCGGATCGGAATCCTTCAGGGCTCGCGCGACCAGCCCCGGCGTCAAAGCACCCGTTCCGTCCAACGTGCACAGCGCCTGCATTCGGGTCACGGGGCGTCGACACTCGCGCGCCAACCGCGTGAGGACGGGCACCGCGACAGGGTCGGACCGGTGCACGAGAAGGCGCTGGACGTTATCGCGCAGCGTGCCGTTGGAGTGGTCGAGGGACGCCGCGAGCGACGCCGTGTCGAGCGCTTCGAGAATCGGTACCGCGCGCGGCGAGCCCGACACCGGGACGACTCGATAGATCCGCCCCTTGTCCGCGCCTGCCCGCACATCGAGTTGCTCGAGCATCTGGGGACTGATCCAGCGCGGATGTTCGATAACGAAACGATACATATCGACCACCCAGAGTGCGCCGTCAGGTCCGGTGCGTACCTGCACGGGGCGAAACCAGGGATCGACCGATGAGAGGAATTCCGAGGTTTTCTCGTCCTCGGGACGGTGACTCTCGAACGTGACTCCTCTGGGGCTCAGGACTTCGCGGTGGACGAGGTTGTGAACGGGCTCGCAGACGAACGCATTGCCCTCGAACCCAGGCCCCAAGAAGTCGTCGCGATAGATCAGTGGGCTGCATGCCGACGTGACGCGATTGGCGCTTTCCGGGTGATTGTAACGCTCAACCGTTTGGCTCGTCGGAAAGAGCCGGTTGGGATCGACATCGTGTGGGAGAGAAACCGCGGGCGGTGGCGCCGGGACGAACCGGTTCCTGTGCGCGTAATGGTCCGGAAACGGATAGTGCTGGATCAGGATGCTGTTATTCCCACCGAACTGGTTTCCCCAGTCGTCATGGACCCGCCCCTGCTGGGTCAAGCCCGAGGCCGGCTCGAAGGCGCCGGTGTCCGGCCGGAGGCGGAAATCACGCCCCCCGATGTCGATTGACTGCCCCGCGACGTTGCCGTGGATCTTGCCGCCAATCAAGCCGTTGGCGCCGTAAACCCAGTTATCGAGGTTGTATGAGAGACCGTTCACGCGCGCCTGGTAGTTCTCGGTCGCAAACCCTTGAAACAGCACGCGGCGCACGTCGGCCTTACCGTCACCGTTGGTGTCTTCCGCGTAGAGGATCTGAGGAGCCGCGCAGACCAAGACGCCCTTGCGCCAGGCCATCACACCCGTCGGGAAGGGAAGCCCGTCGAGAAACTCCGTCGCTGTGTCGTAACGCCCATCACGGTCGCGATCTTCAAGATACGTGATGGCGCCGCCCGGCTTGAACTTACCGTCCATCCCCATGGGGTAATCGCGCATTTCGCAGACCCAGAGCTTGCCGTCGGCGCCAAAGTCGATCGCCACAGGACTGACGACGAGCGGCTCGGATGCGACCAATTCCACGCGAAAACCCGCTTTCGGCCGCATCGATCGGAGCGTCTCGTGAGGCGATTGGGGCGGGGGGCCTGGCTCGCCTGCGACGGCGGCGGTGGCATAGGCCACAAACGCAAAACCTGCCAGCAGCATCAGTCGCATTGCAATCTCCTCACCTCGTCGCGATTGATCCACTGGGCGGTGATCATCGCTCTGCGGGCAATTCTCTCTGATTCAAGGGAGGTCCTGGGATCACGACTCGATCAGAACATCCCGAACGACGTCCGGATTTGCGGGATCATGGATCTCGGTGTTGAACCCAATCAGAATCATCAGCCCTTGCGAGGGGTTCTGAAAGGCGTGTGCGATGCCTGGCGGGATCGTGATTCGGTAGGCCGTACCTGCCGGGATTTCGAAATCGCGAACATGATCTCCGTCGCGATAGCGGAGGAGCGCGGGTCCCAAAGCAGCCGTGATCTCGGTACCTCGACGATGGTAATGATTGCCTCGGATGCCGCCTGGCTCCGTCAACACGAGGTGCACGTTACGCTGGTGGGGCAAATCGTCAGGGCCGATCGGTTCGAGCACGAGCCCTCGGAGGTCGGTCGGAAAGGCGATCGGTTCAAAGTTGATTCTGGGTGTCATTCAGAGTGAGCCTCGGGATAGCGAAATCATGAAACGGCTCGGCTCGGCGCTGGAACCTGCTTCGTCTGATCGCGCACAACGGTTATCATGAGCGACCTTCTCGAAAACGTATCCAGATCCCGGGGCACAGTCCACGATCATGATTCACGTCATCGCCATCATCGAGCTCGTTGAGGGTCAACGTGCCGCGTTTCTGAACGAGTTTCACAAGATCGTCGCGGACGTTCGGACCGAAGCCGGGTGCCTGGAATACGGACCCACGATCGATGCCTCGACGGACATCCCCGCGCAGCAGGGAGGCCGCGAGAATGTTGTCACAATCGTCGAGAAGTGGGAGAGCGTTGCGCACCTCAAGGACCATCTCGTCGCCCCGCACATGGTCGCCTATCGACCCAAGGTCAAGGACATGATCGTCCGGAGTACGCTCCACATCCTCGAACCGGCGTGACCGGGAATGGAGCCGAAGACTGCCAGGAGATTTCGCGTTTCGAGGCTCCGAGTTACCGTGCGCCGTTTTCACACTCGGAAGCCTATTGGAAACGCTGACTTTCTACGCTCACCGACACTTCCGAGTTGCCGAGTGCGATTCGACCGTCCCACCGTCGAGTTTGCACCGTAACGCGCAAATGCGGGAGCCGGCTATCCGGATTCCGATCGTCTCGCATCCGCCAGTTGCCATCTCGCATTGCCACATTCGCGATCGTGCACCAGCACTTTTGCCGAGTGCCATGTGCCGTTCTTCATCTGCCAACTCACATCGCGTCCTAACCCTTTGTCTCCGTTGAACCGCCGAATCGCGAGTCCAATTGCCCCACTCGGAATCGTAACCCATTGCGCGCCTTGGGGCTCCGAGTATCCGAGAAGCGAGCGCAACAACGCACTCCCGTCGTGCGCTCGGGTGCGGTTGGGATGTTCGCGTTTGGCTGAGGGTATCGCGCGCTGAGAACGGATCCAAATTCTCCGTGTCCGGAAGATGGAGATTATTCTGCGGAGGGCGTGCCATGCGATTCCGCTCCAAGGTTCCGGCCCGCTACTTTGCCGACTAAGTTTTCGGCAAGATGGCCCGCCAAGCGCAATGCCCGTCGTCTCCTCCCCTCTCCTCGCGTTTTCCATCCAGGCGAGGACTCCAGCGGATGAACCGCCGGGGTCCAAGCTCCGCTCTTCGACGAAACACACGCTCGATCTCGATGGGTTCGTACGAAATATCCGAGAAATGCTCTCCACGTCGACTGACCACACCTGCGTATCTGCCTTTTTTAGCAGCCATCACCGGGTGCATGTCCCTTGATTCGGGGGAAAAACGCCTCCGAGAAATCCGAAGTATCCGAAATATGCTCCCCAATCCACTCGGCGCCATCGGTGTTTGCGCCTTCTTTAGCTGCCGGCTTCGCTGCACATCGCCGTTCGGGACGTGGCTTCGGCCGTGACTGCTCGGATCGCGCGGGGCGTTCCTCCGCGGAAATGCGTCGCATGCCTCCAGCGAGCCAAGCGCTGACGCGGACTGGTCCAAGCTCGCGAGGCGCGAACGCAGGCGTTGCTCCTGGTTCGACAAGTTGCGCGCGCGACCACCGATCAGGTCAACAATCGTGCCCCGCCGACACGCTCGTTGCGCCATCCCAATCTCTCGGACGCATCACGACTCCGTTAACTTGCTCGGCGTAGGAACTCTGAATCTGCACGGCCACTGATCACGCACGGATCAGGAACCCTTTGAACCGGGAATCCGTGTTTCATCCGTGTTTGATCAGTGGCCAAATCCTCGTTTTTTTCTGAGGCCGATGGCTCGTGGAGCTACATGCCCGTCCTTCAACTCACCGAGGTCCTCGCCTCAATCAATTCGACATCAGTGGTTCGCGACATGCATGCTGGCTCGATTCAAGGAAATGATCGCTCGACGCCAACCTGCGACTGTTTTCGGAGGAGAGTTTACGGAGCCGTATCAGTCACGGAGGCGCACTGCGCGTCATCTCGTCCGCTTTTCCTGGACGGTCGGCTCGGTCGGCACCCGCCTTCGCATGGCCGGCTCGTCGGCATGCGCGCGGTCCCTACCCTAATATGCTCCCAGTGACTCGCTAATTCTAACCCGGCCCGTCATGAATAAATACCAATGATCACTGGAGTTCCAACCATTTTTCCTGGCAAGCATTTCGTGGTTTTCGTCGGACGGCCGTCCCGCCGATTCCTTGACTTTGGAGGCGCTCCAGAGCATGTCCTTTCATCGGGCGGAAAATGAGGGACATCAATCGCGACTCGACCTCAGGACGGTCCGGAGATCGCCCCGATGGCGCAGCGATTCGAACCGACCTATGGGCCGGATGCTCATTGATTCCGGCGCCGAGAACACGTAATTTGGGCACTTTCCCACGAGTCACACCAGGATCCGGAAGGCGCACTCGATGAGCAGCCATGCGAACACCTATCCGAAATTGCACAACGCGGCATGGCCGGGGGTCGTCGGCAAAGGGGAAGGGTCGGAGCCGCCGATCGACCTGGATACCATGCTCGACCTGACGGCCACGGCCCAGGTCGATGGCGTGAAGTTCGATGGTTTCGACCTTTTCCTCTTCGCGCCCCACATCAATATCGATGCGACCGACGACGAGCTGAAGGGACTCGCCGATAAGGCCGCAGCGCGCGGACTGGTGATCGGGTCGGTGGTCGCTCCGGTCTGGCCGCCCACCGGCGGCGGCGCGGCGCTCGACGCGGGGGAGGGTCGCACGCACTTCCTCGAACAGGTCCGCAAAGGTTGCCGGATCGCCAAGTCGCTGCGCACGCTGGGCATCCGACCCTACGGCGTGGTGAGGATCGACTCGGCCAGCGGTGTCGGCGACTGGGCGAAAGACCCCGAAGGAAGCACCGCGAACATCGCCAAGACGTTCAAGGAAGCCGCCGCAATCGCCCGAGACCACGGCGAGCGCCTGGCCGCCGAAGGGGAGATTTGTTGGGGCGGCATGCACTCCTGGCGCAAGATGGTCGACCTGCTCGAACGCGTGGGCGAGCCCGAGACCGTCGGCTTCCAGGCTGACATGGCCCACACGCTGCTCTACACCCTCGGCGAGAACGCCCCTGAGGACCGCATCCTTCCGGAAGGCTACGACTGGAAGGACCAGGCCGTGCTCGACTCGGCCCTGAAAACGCTCACAGCGGCCCTCCGACCCTGGACGATCGACTTCCACGTCGCTCAGAACGACGCGACGGTCTTCGGCTCCGGATCCCACGACCACACCGGCCGCCACTGCCTTGCGACCGACCCGAACGGCAAGCTCGATATCCCTCGGCATGCAGGCTTCTGGCTCCGCAACGAGAAGGGGCAGCTTACCAAGAAGTTCAAGCACATCTGCTGGGACGGCTGCATGTTCCCGAACGCTGTGATGATGAACCCGCAGACGTGGAACGACATCCTCGCGGCAATGATCTCCGTCCGGGACGCCCACGGGTGGACCGAAGCGTGATTGCCTCGGAGTGTGGGATGAAGCGGATCTCGCTCAGCCTGGGTGCCTTCTTGCGCGGCGCCTATGCCGACCAGCCATACTCGTTCGACGCCTGTCTCTCCCACGCGAAAGCGCTGGGCTATGAAGGCGTCGAGCTAGGCGCCCGACCGCCGCATCCGACTCCCGAATCGTGCGATACACCGGCCCTCCGGGCGCAGGTGCGTCAACAGGTTGCCGATGCCGGTCTGACGCTGACGGGCATCTCCACCGCGTTTCACGGGTTCTCGCCATTGCAAGATGATCGGGCTCCGTACCTGGCTCGTTTCGACACGAACGTCAAGTTCGCCGCCGAAGTGGGCGCGAAGGTGTTCCGGGTCGACACAGTGTCGCCGCCTGAGGCGGTTCTTCCGACCGAGGAGCACCGAGCCATCGCACGACTCGCGGAAACCTGGAAGATCGCCGCACAGCACGCATCCGACCTGGGTGTCCGCGTGGTGTGGGAGTTCGAGCCGTGTTTCGCGTTCAACAAACCGAGCACGATCGAGCAGGTGCTGGCCGGCGTCGATGAGCCGAATTTCGGCGTCCTTTTCGACACGTGCCACGCCCACGTCGTTGCGGGGGTGGGTGCGCGTCAGGCCGGCGACAAGGAGATCCTCAAGCGAGGCGCCTTGGAACTCCTGGAACGCCTCCAGGGATGGATCGGTGCCATCCACGTGATCGACACTGACAGCACCCTGCACGACGACCTGACGAGCGCGCATCTTCCGTTTGGCGCGGGGGTGCTCGATTGGGACACTCTCGTTCCGGCCTTGCTCCGTTCCGGAGCCCCCACCGACTGGTGGTGTGTCGACCTCTGTTTCTGCCCCACGGCCTGGGAGGCCGCCGGACCTTGCCGCGAAGCCGTTTCCGCACTCTTGACCAAGTACGACCGTTAACCTCGATCCGGTGCACGCGCACCCAAGCGACGAATAGGACAAAATGATGAAACCCTTGAACATCGGCCTGGTCGGTTATGGCTTCATGGGCCGCACGCACTCCAACGCGTACAAGCGCGTCAACGATTTCTTCGACGTTGCGTACCGGCCCGTCCTCAAGGCCGTCTGCGGCCGCACCGCAGAAGGGACGAAGGCGTTCGCGGACAAGTGGGGGTATGAGTCGATCGAAACCGACTGGCGGAAGCTCGTCGCCCGAAAAGACATCGACGCAATCGACATCTGCACCCCCAACAACACCCACGCCGAGATCGCGCTCGCCGCGGCGGCGGAAGGAAAGATGGTCCTCTGCGAGAAGCCGCTCTCGATGAACCTCGTCGAGGGCCAAAAGATGGTTGACGCGATCGAGAAGGCCGGAGTGGCCAACACCGTGTGGTACAACTACAGGCGTGTCCCCGCGGTGACGCTTGCCAAGCAACTCATCGACGCCGGCAAACTGGGCCGGATCTTCCATTACCGAGCCAACTTCCTCCAGGACTGGACCATCTCCGCGGACCTGCCCCAAGGCGGGGCCGGCCTCTGGCGCCTTGACGTTGCCGCCGCCGGGTCGGGCGTCACGGGCGACCTCCTCGCGCACTGCATCGACACCGCGATCTGGCTCAACGGCGGCATCACGAGCGTGAGCGCCATGACCGAGACGTTTGTAAAAGAGCGCAAGCATAACCTCACGGGCAAAGTGGAACCCGTCGGCATCGACGACGCCTGCGCGTTTCTCTGCCGGTTCGATAACGGTTCGCTCGGTCTCTTCGAATCGACCCGCTACGCCCGAGGACACAAGGCCCTCTACACGTTTGAGGTCAACGGCGAAAAGGCCTCGCTGAAGTGGGACCTACACGACCTGCACCGGCTCGAGTACTTCGACCACGACGACCCCGGGATCGTCCGAGGCTGGCGCTCGATCCACGTCACCGACAGCGATCACCCTTACATGAAGAACTGGTGGGTGCCGGGCCTGCAGATCGGCTATGAGCACACGTTCGTCCACCAGGTTGCCGACTTCCTGCAAGGGCTTGCGAGCGGCCAACCCACCAGCCCCACATTCCGCGAGGCACTCGCCACGCAGGCCGTGTGCGACGCTGTGCTCGACTCGGCCGAGGTTGGGCAGTGGCAGACGGTCGTCCCCGTGTGAGCGTCTGTCCCGGCAGTCGAGCGGAGCCGAAAAAGGGGGACTGGCTCCGAGTCTTCGAGGTGCCTGTCCCCCTTTTCTGGCGGAGCGGGCGTGATAGATGAGGAGTGGCACCGTCCTCAGACGGCCGGAGCCAGTCCCCATTTCCACGCTCTCGGAACTTTCGGGACAGAGTCTAGGTCGAAAACCTACGTCCTGTGTGTATCGCGTCGCGGGTCGGGATGACGTCCAACCGGCTCTCGGCGCAGTTGCGCGGATCCTCAAGAACCCAGGGTTGAATCCATGAAGACGGGAATGAACCTGCTGCTCTGGACCACCGAAGTTACATCCGAGCACGACTCCTTGCTCGGGCAGATCAAGGAGATGGGCTTCGACGCGGTCGAAGTCCCCATCTTCAACGTCGCAGACCGTGCGCCTTACGAACGCCTGGGCAAGCGCCTCAAGGGCCTCGGCCTCGGAGCGACGGCCGTGACCGTGATGTCGCCCGACACGAACCCGATCTCCGCCGATCCGATCATCCGCAAGGCCGCGGTCGATTACCTCGACAAGGTGCTCGACTGTGGCGCGGCGTTCGGTTGCGAGATCCTTTGCGGACCGATCCATTCGGCCATCGGCCATTTCTCGGGTCAGGGCCCGACCGAGGACGAGTTTCAGGCGGGCGTCGAGACCATGAGCCGCGCCGCGGAAAAGGCCCAGCGGCACGGCATCCGGCTCGGGATCGAATACCTCAATCGGTTCGAGATCTACTTCCTGACCACCGCCGCCCAGACCAGCCGCTTCGTCCAGGCCGTCAACCATCCGTACCTCAAGATGATGTACGATAGCTTCCACGCCCACATCGAGGAGAAGGATCAGGCCCAGGCCATTCTCTCGTGCAAGAATGAAACGATTCACATCCACGTTTCCGAGAACGACCGGGGCGTTCCGGGTACAGGGCAGGTGAATTGGGAGAGCTTCTTCTCCGGCCTGAAGCAGAGCGGCTACGACGGCTACTTGACGATCGAAGCCTTCGGCCGCGCTTTGCCCGCACTGGCCGCGGCGACGCGCGTTTGGCGCGATCTGTTTCCAGATGCCCTCGACCTGTGCCGCGATGGTTTGGCGTTCATGAAGAAGCGCTCCGGGGTGTTGTAATTCGAACCGCTGGACCAGCCGACGTGTCGAACGCACCAAACATGAGGCGCCAAGTCGGACTGGGAGCATCGACCGTTCATGGAAACCATCGGTTTACGAGGCGAGCGTGTCAGGCTCGTGCCTTCCGAAGCAAGGGAACATCTCGAGAATGCCCTGCGCTGGTTCAACGATCCCGTTGTGACGGCTCGTCTCGATTACTTCATGGGCATGACGCGTAGGGAAGAGGAGATCTTCTTCGAGAGGATGGCCACTCAACGAGAATCCGATCTGCACTGGGCCATCCTCGACCCCAAAGATCGCCACATTGGTTTTATCGCGTTCCATCAGATGGATTGGCGGCAACGCTGCGCGGTCGGCGGCATGGTGCTCGGCGAGCGCGACGCCTGGGGGAAGGGTTACGCAACGGACGCGGTGCGTGTGCGTACCAGATTCGGCTTCGAGCAGCTTGGTTTGCATCGCATCGAAGGACACACCTTCAACCCGGGCATGCGCCGGGTTTACGAAAAAACCGGCTATCGACACGAAGGGACTGCGCGGCAGAAACGCTGGCGCGACGGTCGCTGGCATGACGTCGACTTGTATGCGGTTCTGGATGAAGACTACTTCGCTTTCCGTGTCGGGGACGACGCCCCGCTCACACTCATCGAAGCCCCACCTCCGCCGTCGCAGTAGTCGCAGAAGGGCCGGCCATTTCCCGCCGAGGCTTAACGCTATGCCCACCCCCATCGCAACGGCGAATCATATAACTCCCCCCCTTGGGAAGGGGGGGTTAGGGGGGGGTGGGCCTAAACCGTCGCTATCGGTCGATCGCTTCATCTTCGCGTGCGCTTCCTTCGTTCGGAATCGATGTGGCCCTTTGCGTACGCACTTATCGAGGACGACGAAGGTTTCCTTCATGACGCCCGTCTGCCGCGACGTTTCGCCATAGAGCGCGGCTTTGTCTGTGCCGATTGTGGAAGGGTGCCTTGAGCGAAACGAGGCGACGGTGATGGAGGTGAACGCCGTCCCCCGTAGGCGTTAACCGCTTGCGGTTCGTGGCGGAATTGCACCCATCGGAGGGCCTCTGCCCCCCCTTCCCAAGGGGGGGAGTTAATATGTCTTCGCGTTGCGAAATGGGGATTGGCCGGGGGGAGTGTACCCAGCTCGCCAGCAAACCGATGGTGTGCTCAAAACTTATCCGACCGTAACACAAAGGGCAGCCCGGAAATCCGGCTGCCCTTTTTCGACGGACAAGCAACTCCAGCCCGGCCTCTCAGACGCTCACTTTCTTTCCGCTGCTCCGCTCCGACCGCCGCCGCCCTTCCTCGGTCAGTTGCTTCTTGCGCAAGCGGATCTTCGTCGGCGTGACCTCGACGAGCTCGTCCGACTCGATGTACTCGAGCGCGATCTCGAGCGTCATCAACCGGGGCGGCTTGAGCAGGATATTCCTGTCCGAGCCCGACGCCCGCATGTTGGTGAGCTTTTTCTCCTTGCAAGGATTGACGACCATGTCGTCGCTGCGGGCATTCTCGGCGACGATCATCCCCTGATACACGTCATCGCCCGGCTGGACGAACATGATCCCGCGCTGTTGGAGGCCATCGAGCGCGAAGGCAACCGCTTGCCCTTGCACCATGCTGACCATCACCCCGTTTTGGCGGCGTGGAACGTCGCCGCGCAAGGGCTGATAGCCATGGAAGTTGTGGTGCATGATCGCCTCGCCCTGTGTGCCGCTCATCAGGCGATTTCGAATGCCCAGCAATCCGCGAGCGGGGATGGTGAACTCGAGATGGGCGTAAACACCCTTCACGTCCATCCGGATCATTTCGCCGCGACGGGCACCCACGAGCTCCATCACGGGTCCCAACTGCTCCTGGGGGACGTCGATGACGAGGTACTCGTAAGGCTCGTGCGCCACGCCGTTGACGTACTTGATGATCACTTCCGGCTTGCCGACCGCCAGCTCGTAACCCTCGCGGCGCATCGTTTCGATGAGCACGGAGAGATGCAGCAGGCCGCGGCCGGAGACGATGAACGAGTCGCGCTCCTCCGTCGGCTCGACGCGCAGGGCCACGTTCGACTGCAACTCCCGGTCGAGCCGCTCCTTCAGGTGGCGCGAGGTCAAGAACTGCCCCTCGCCCGTCAACGGCGAGTCGTTCACCGTGAAGAGCATGCTGAGGGTCGGTTCACCCACCTCGATGCGAGGCAAGGCGACGGGGGTTTCGAGATCGGCGATCGTGTCACCGATATCGACGCCGGCCATGCCGACAATCGCGACCACGTCGCCGGCCTCGGCCTCGGGAACTTCGACCCGTCCGAGCTTGTCGAAGACAAGAACACTGTCCACACTACCCTGCTGGTTCACATTGCCGGCCTTCATCAGCATGGCTTTTTGCCCGCGCTTGATGCGGCCCGAGCGGATGCGGCCGATGGCGATGCGGCCCACGTACTCGGAGAAATCAAGCGTGGTGCAAAGCAGTTGCAGCGGCGAATCGGGATCGACCTCCGGCCCGGGGATCTTCTCGACGATCAGGTCGAACAGGGGCTGAATCGTCCCCTCGGTCGCGTGCGGGTCGTGCGAGGCAAACCCGCCTTTTCCGGACGCAAAGATGTACGGGAAGTCGAGTTGCTGCTCATTGGCACCGAGCTCGACGAAGGTGTCGAAGATCTCGTTCAGCACCTCGTTCGGCCGCGCATCGGGCCGGTCGATCTTGTTGATCACCACGATCGGCTGAATGTGATTCGCAAACGCCTTGCGGAGCACGAATTTCGTCTGGGGCATCGGCCCTTCGAAGGCGTCGACCAGTACCAACGCCCCATCGGCCATTTGCAGCGTGCGTTCGACTTCACCGCCGAAATCCGCGTGGCCGGGCGTATCGATCAGGTTGATTTTCGTCGGTCCATAATTGATCGCGATGTTCTTCGCCAGAATGGTAATTCCGCGCTCGCGTTCCTGGTCGTTCGAGTCGAGAATGCACTTGCCTTGCAGCTCATTGGCGCGAAATTGGCCGCACTGACGGAGCATTACGTCCACCAGCGTCGTCTTGCCATGATCGACGTGGGCGATGATCGCCACGTTTCGGATATCGTCGCGTCGTAGCATGGGAAATTTGTCCGCTAAAGGAATTCAGCGGGCCTTGGGAGGGAGTGGGCGTACAGAGAGCGCTGAGGGAGGATCTTCAACCTCGCGTAATCATACGCACTCCCGATGATTCGGACAAGGGGAGTTCTGAGCTCTCGGCCGAAGAGCCGAAGCCCCACGAGACTCTGTCCCGAAGGTCCGGGGAGCATTGAAATTGGGCCCGGCTCCGAGTCTTCGGACGCTCCCTGTCCCCATTTCGACACCCGCTCCGCCGAAAAAGGGGGACAGGCACCTCGAAGACTCGGAGCCAGTCCCCCTTTTCCGGCTCCGCTCCCCTTTCGGGACGGATTCCTACTTATCCGCTGGGCTCGTTTTCTTCTCGACCTGCGACTGTTGAAGCTTGAGCCGCAGCATCTGCAGTTTTGGGGTAATCTCCGACTCGCTGTACGGATCGTAACGATGCCGGCGGTAGTAGTTTTGGTGATAGGCCTCGGCCGGATAGAACTTCGTCAGTGGGACGAGCTGGGTCACGATCGGTCGCCTGAACACGCGAGCCTTCGTCAACTGTTCGTATGACTTGAGCGTGGCCTGCTTTTGAGCTTCCGATTGATAAAGGACGATCGAACGGTACTGGGTGCCCTCATCGGGCCCTTGCCGGTTGAGCGTTGTCGGATCATGACTCATCCAGAAAATGTTGAGCAGGTCTTCGAACGGGACAACCTTGGGATCGAACGTGATCTGGATGACCTCGGCATGCCCCGTGAGCCCGGAGCCCACCATCTCATAGGTGGGGAACGGCACGTTTCCACCGGCGTAACCGGAGACAACGGACTTCACACCCCTGAGCTGCTCGAAGACGGCTTCCTGACACCAGAAGCAGCCGCCGCCAAACGTCGCTTTCTCGAACGTGGGTTTTTCGCCCTTCGTCTTCTCGGAATCTTCTTTGGGGGCACTCGACTTCGACTTGCTCTCGGAGGTCGTCGCCTTGCCGGAATTCGCACCGGATGGCTTGGCGGCGGGATCGGACTTGTCCTGTGCTTCGGCCGTCGACGTGTCCGACGAATCTTGCGCGGTCGCGGCGACAACGGTCGCGATCAGGGTGACTCCGAACATGACAACCAGGCAGCGTAAACGCACGGCCTGTACTCCTTCGTTTCGCACCTGCCCGAACACAAACCATATCGCTGCGCCGGACCAGGCTCCAAGATAAGATGGGAATGAGCGAACTTCTCTATTCTTATAAGCCTAAGCGTCGTTGAAGTCCAGTTAAGGCACGTCAATCCAGGCGGAGATGGAAAGATCAACGGGCGCCGGAAAATTGACTTTTCCGAGGTCCAACTGATAGCATAACCGTGTCGGACTGACCGGTCAGTCCGGTTGAAGACGAGGCCTTGAGCCGTGAAGCCAAAACCAAAGCCGATGCGAAATACTTCCGCATTCCTCGTGCTTGCAACAGGGTGTCTTGCGCTCGCGGGCTGCACCAATGAAGAGTCGGTCATCAAGCCATCCGATCCTCCCAAGGTGCGTGTGGCGCTGCCGGTTGAAGGCGAAATCGTCGATCGCCAGGATTTCACGGGCCGAACGGATGCCGTGCTGAACGTCGATGTGACAGCGCGGGTGGGTGGATATCTCTCGAAGGTCCTCTTCGTCGACGGCTCCGAGGTCAAGGAGGGCGACCCCCTGTTCGAGATCGACGCGCGCCCGTATCAGGCCGCCTTCGATTGGTCCGAAGCGAACGCAAGGCGGCGCGAAGCTCATTTCAAACGCATGGAAGCCGATTACCAGCGCGCCTCCAAGTTGATGGCGCGCGGAGGCATTAGCGCCGAGGAATACGACCTGATCAGCGGCAATCGCAACGAGGCGGAGGCGCTCGCCAAAAGCGCCCGGGCCGCTTGCGATCTCGCGAAGCAATACCTCGAATGGACCAAAATCAACGCCAAGATCAGCGGTGTCATCAGCAGCCGGATGGTCGACCCGGGAGGCCTGATCAAGGCCGAGTCGACCGTCATGACCAACATCGTGTCGCAGAATCCGCTTTACATCTACTTCGACGTCGACGAACGTACGCTCCTCCGGCTCCGCCGCCTGATCCAGGAGGGGGAGATTCAATCGCACGGCGAGAAGGCTGTCCCTGTCTTGGTCGGCCTCGCCGATGAAGACGACTTTCCGCGCAAGGCGTTGATCGACTTCACCGAGAACAAGACCGACCCGAGCACCGGAACCCTGCGCGTGCGGGGTACCATGGAAAACCCGCCCCCGCACGATGTTTCGGCCGGGATGTTTGTCAGCGTGCGCCTGCCGATCGGCACTCCCCACAAGACACTTTTCGTGCCGCCGCAAGCCCTGGGGATGGACCAGGGACGGCGCTTCGTTTACGTCGTGAACGGTCAGAACGAAGTCGTCTACCGTCCAGTGCGGGTCGGCCCCACAGAAAAGGGGCTCTTTGTGATCGAAGAAGGACTCAAACCGGACGATCGCGTCGTCGTGAGCGGCGTTCAGCGCCTCAAGCCCGGTCTGAAAGTCGTACCCGAACTTGACCGCGACAAGATGCTCGGCCAGACGAGCGTTTTGCCCGAGTCGGACTCTGGACGCGCGGGTTCTTCGTAGCGACCAGGATCGAATGCCCGTAGGACGTGCCGCGTCAGACGATCGAGCCGATGAAGCGTTGCAACCAGGTCACGCTGATCCTATCGACACTCTGCCTCTCCTGGCTGGCCATGATGATTGTGCACGAGACGGGGCATGTCGTCGCCGCGTGGATTTGCGGTGAACGGGTCGAGAAGGTCGTACTCCATCCCATCCGAATCTCACGCACCGATGTGTCGCACGACCATCATCCGCTCATCGTCGTATGGAGCGGTCCGGTCGCCGGATCGTGCTTACCCCTGCTGGCGCTGGGGTTGGCGCGTCGGATTGGCTTTCGCGCGTGGTACGTCGTGCAGTTTTTCGCCGGATTCTGCCTGATCGCCAATGGCGCCTACCTCGGCGTTGGCGGCTTCGAAGGCATCGGGGATGCCGGTGACCTCGTTCGGTTTGGCGCACGGCCATGGCACTTGATCGCCTTTGGAATCGTCGGCATTCCCTCCGGGTTCGTTCTTTGGCACGGCCTTGGGCGCCATTTTGGGTTACGCTCCGCAGATGGTGAAGTCGACCGAGTCGTGACCATCAGGACATTTGGGGTGCTTCTGATTATCGTCGTGATCGAACTCCTGGTTGATCGTGGCTAGAGCGTGACAGCATTGGAATGCGCGGAGTTCGGAAGGTGAAGTCTACGAACGAAGGTTGGCTACGGTCGTCCGTTCGGTGGGTGGCACCTTCGCGCGGCGAAAGGAGGTAAAGTGGTGACTTTCCGTTAGCGGAGTCACCGCGCTTCCTTCAAAGACTACCGATGACGCCCGTCCATGCGAACGGCACCCCTTCATGGATCACCGACTGCGAGACACGAGCGACGCAGAATTGAAGACGATGGCACAGCGTCGGAATGGTCACTTCATGGTCCGTGCCGGCGCCGTACTCGGCTGGAGCAGCGGTGTCGGTGCGTTGGCACTCCTCCTGGGCCAATTCCGATTTCAGGTTCTACACCCTCATCCCGCGCCTTTGATTCTTCTGATCGTATCACTGGTCGTCTCGACGGGATTGTCGGTCCTGGGTGGGACTTGGGGGATCATCAAGGGGCCTCTGAGGATCGCGACGGCGTGCTGGACGGCAGGCGCCGTGCTGCCGTTTTTGCTCATGACGAGTACAGGGGCGTACGCGCTTCTGCAGTTCCGCGAGCGCCGAGTACCCAACGATTTGCCCATGAACCTGGCGAAGACGGCGGCGGCGTCATTCGCCAGGGCGGAGATTAGCACACGCTATGCGCATCGCCACGAAACGAAGCGGCTAGTGATGTTCTACAACGTCCTGGATCGTCCTCAAGAGGACGCCGAGGCCATGGATTCGCATCTTGCCGCGTTGGAGAAAAAGCTCGGCGGGACGCTGCGTGCGAAGGTCTACTGGGTCCGGGGAGACTCTCACCTGATGTCGGCCGGAGGCCCCGACCTTGTGGGTCTGAGCTTTGCGGGGATCGCTTTCGGCACCAGTGCGAGCCCGCGGGATTGGAATCGCGACGGCTCGCTCGACCGTCATGAGCTAGCGCACGCGGCGATCGATGAATTCCGAGACAGTGATGCGGATCCCCCCTTTCTGCTTCATGAGGGTTGGGCCGTCGCCCGAAGTGGTGTCGGTTCCGAAATCCTCGCCATCCATGCGCTCGAAACCCGCGAGGAGAATCCGCGGATCACGGTGCGCAGCCTGCTCGAGCCCGACGAGTACCACCGAATCCAGGCGGAGGACTATCCGTTGGGAGGTGCGTTCGTCGATTTTTTGATTCGCAAGCACGGCGTCTCGCGCTTCCTTCAACTCTACCAACGCGCTCGACCCGCGACGTTCGACGCGACGTGCCGGGATCTTTTTGGGTCCGGACTCGATAGCCTTGAAGACGCGTTCTGGAAGGATGCGAAGGCGCTCTCGACCCGCGTCTCCTACCATTGAGCGAGTTGGCTTTTGACGATAATGGCGAGAGACCGCCCGTTACGCGCTCGATTCGTCAGCAACCCATCGGCCCTGCTCGTCGAGCAGCTCATGGGGCCGATACCGTGCTTTGTACGCCAACGACGTACAGCCGGCGACGAAATACCCGAGATAGACGTGCGGCAGCCCAAGCTTCGACGAACGTTCGAGAAGGTTCAACACGTTCCAGGTCCCAAGCGAGCGTTCGCGATATGCGGGGTCGTAGGCAAAGTAGATCGCCGACAGCCCACGGGGCAAATGATCCACGTAGCCAACCCCGACGAGCATGCTTTCCAGGAAATAGCACCATTCCTGCGTGGGAAAGGGGTTATCGACAAAGCTGGTGAAGTGCGATGCTTCGTCACCGGAATCATGTGTAGACCATCCCCTCGACTCCGATCGTTCCGCGTGGAATCGGTCGAACAGCGCGAGTTTCTCGGGCGTCACCGACGGGCGGCCGATTTCGAGTCGAATCGCTCGCTCGTTCAAACTCCTGCACCGTCGCTGGCTCCGGTCAGGACGGAAGCGTGCCGTATCGACACGCAACGACCGGCATTCGCGACAGCGTGCGCAGCGAGGTCGAAAGAGCGTCCGGCCGAAGCGCCTCCAGCCGGCGAGGAGGTAGGCCATGTACTCGTCGGCAGCGAGTTCGGAGACGTAGATGAACTGCCGCCGGCAGAGCTGATCCGGTAGATATTCGCACTCCGTTGGAACCTCGTTCCAGCGGACGAGGGCCTTCATCGCGCGGCTCCCGACGATTGCGATCGAAGGTGTTGACGTCAGCGGGCCATGGGCCTCAGGGCTCGACCCTCACGCATTTGCCGAAGATCGACCCCGCGGAAATCCAGCCGTTGATGTGGCCTCGGTTGTTACTGATCTGAAAGCGTTCGCCCTGGATGGCCGTGATGAGATGAAGATACTGCGCGCCTCGAACCTTGCACAACACGATGTCGCCCACTTCCAGCGTCGAACAATCCACGGGCTCGACGGTGCAAAGTGCGCCCGATTCGATTTTCCCCGCCATCGAATCGCCTCGCGGACGAAACCGAACCGTTTCACCCTGAATCAGTTTTTCGATCGAGCGATCGGCCCATCCCACGTTATGAACCCTCCAACGGGGTTGCGTTGCTGGCGTCTGAGATCCAGCCTTGTATCCGATTGCGAACCGCTCACAACACCGCCGCGCGGAGCCACAAAACCCGGAAAGCCCATGAATTGCGCTTGTCGCGTTGGGGCACATGGAGTAAGGTCCGGCCGGAACGAAGCCCAGGCAGGTGCGACGCCCTGCGCGGCGAAGAGTGCGGGCCAACGGTTTTGACCATGCTCTCCGTTCCACGTCTCCTGGGAGATCAAGGGAGGATCACCCATGAACTGCCCTCGTCACATTGGTCGATACTGGCCCATTTTCCTGGGAATCCTGCTACTCCCCCCGCTTTGCTGGATTGCCCTGGTCGCCGTGGCGCCGACGGATTGGGCCCGAAACCGGATCAGTGCGCGACTGAGCGAGAGGACCGGCCGGTCGGTTCGGCTCCAGGCGTTGCATATCGGTACGTTCGGCGGCATCCGGATCAAGAACCTCGAAATCGGTACCCCTCAATCGACGGACAACCCGTGGCTCAAGGTGGCCAACGCTCGTTGCGACCTGAATCTGTTCCAACTCTTCACTCCGCAAGCCGAGCCGACTCATCTGGATGTCGAAGGTCTCGCGCTCCGAATCCTGCGGCGCAAGGACGGGTCGCTGGAACTCGCCGACTTGATCCAGCCGATGCGAAACCCAGCGCTCCAGGGCACAACATCTTCGGCCGCGCCGTTGGAGCTCGAAATCCAGATCCACGACGCCGAGATCGTGCTGATTGATGAACCGACGGATACCAAGCTCAACTTTGCCCACGTCGAGGGACGCGCCACCCGCTGCGGACCAATCACCAAGGTCCAGGAGCTTCATGGCATCCTGAACGGTGGTCCCTTCGAACTCGTCGCCGACCTCGACCGGACCATCGGGGTCTCGACGTTCGAAGGGCAAATTCGTGCCTCCGGGGTCGCCCTCGAGCAGGGGATGCACGCACTCCGCTATCTCGTGCCGGTGATCGGCGACGCGGCAACTGGTGTCGATGGCAAACTCGACCTCAACCTGTATCTCAAGGGACGAGGCACCTCGTGCGCCGACGTTAGACAGTCGTTGCTCGGAACGGGTTCGATCAAGCTCGATCCGATTCAGTTCGAGGGGACGAACCTGGTTGCCGAGCTCGGCCGAATCGTCGATCTGACCGGGCAAAACAAAATGGGCGCGATCAAGACCGACTTCGCCCTGAAGGACAAGCGAATCAGCACGAACGACCTCACCGTGTCGATTGGCAGAACGTCCATTGTGCTCAATGGCTGGACCGACTTCGACGGCAAGCTCGACTATCGGGTCAAGACCGATCAGCTCATCGCCAGGCTGCCTGGAAAGGCACGCAGTATTCTTGCAGAGCTGGCGATCGACGTCCAGGAAGTGGCCGCGATCAAGGTGCAAGGGACCGTGGACGATCTCGTGGTCACGCTCGACGGGGTTCCGGTAAGCAAAAAAGGAAACGGACCGAACCAGGCGGCTCCGACGCGTTTTGATGACAAAGAACGGTTGCGTGAGCTGGGAAATCGTCTCAAGGAGCGATTGCTGCGGTAGGGCGAACATTCCCCACCGTAGACCTCACGCTCCGCGTGAGGTCTACGCTATTTGTCCGCTCGCCAAGATCGGCTCGCGCGGCTCGAGGCACGATTTGGGGCCGCTTGATTTGGGTCCACGGGTGGTTTAGAATCCCCAGGTGAAGAGGTAGGCTTTGTGACGCCCGAGCGCTGAAGGGAAGGAGCCGGAACGTGCCCAGGCGAGTTTGGATCGCGTTGCTCAGTGTCTGGCCGGGCTTGCCTCAGATCTGGTCGGGGCAAGAAGTTTTGGGACTGATCCTCGCCGCACTGTTCGCAACGACGCTCAATCTTGCGCTGGTGTCGCGTTTCATCTGGA
This sequence comes from Singulisphaera sp., assembly GCA_027451445.1. Lineage (GTDB taxonomy): Bacteria > Planctomycetota > Planctomycetia > Isosphaerales > Isosphaeraceae > DAIDJG01. The sequence goes on along the minus strand of DAIDJG010000366.1, from coordinate 12,097 downwards.
CCGACTCGTTTGCGCCGGGATGGCCGGCTTTTTTCACGGCTCTGGCCGTATGTCACTGGGTCGCAAGTCTCGGCTATACCTTCTGGTGGATTTGCCTCTGTCATCCGGAACGTCATCGGGCCGAGATCGACCGGCTCTTCCGCGAGGCGAGCGAATACTACCTCAGAGGGCAATGGCAGGAAGCTCGGCGTCGGTTGGAACGTATCCTGGCCATGGATGATACGGACGCGGACGTCCTGATGCAGCTCGGGACGTTGTATGTCCGTTGCGATCAGCCTATCCTCGCTCGGCGAGCGTACCGGCAATGTCTAGAGCTCGACAACGGCGCAAAGTGGGGGTGGGAAATCCGGCGTGCTTTGTCCCGCCTGGGAGACGAATCATCAACCTGACTCGAACTTACTCCTGAAGGAATCGCAAGCCAGGCTCGGACCGCTGTCCGCTTCGAGGGCGACGGATACCGGGCCTGCTGATTTTTACGGGAAGGCCGCGAATGTAGGCTCAATACCGTGTCCGAGCGCGAGATTAATGAGCCTGCACGAGAACGTTTCGTAGACTGACTACGTATGATGGAAATGTGAAACAAAAAAGTGGTGGCGGATTGACCGAATTAGGGTGGAAGCGTGGGAGTCGTCGCGATGTACGAACGCTTCACCGACTGAACCCGAATGGTGCTCCGATTCGAGCCGCGCTGTGAACACCTTTAAGCCTCTGGGTGTCGAATGGAAAAGAACGGAAGTGGATGTCAATCACAACCTAAAAGCTTGACGAAGTAGGCGAGGAGGTGGTCCACTTGCGGGGTGACAGGCGGCTGGCGATGAGGATTGCGACATCGACCTGCCCCTCAACGGCTGACGCCGCTAGTGTACATTCGGCGGGCTGGTAGCGTATGATGGAAATGTGAATCGAGAGCAGGCCCTGGACCGGCAACCGCCCGGTAGAACCGTCGGAGTCGACCGTATGTATGAACGCTTCACCGATCGTGCCCGGAAGGTGATGCAACTGGCCAATCAAGAGGCCCAGCGCTTCAACCACGAGTACGTCGGCACGGAACACGTCCTGCTCGGCCTGATCAAAGAGGGTAGCGGCGTTGCCGCGAATGTCCTCAAGAACTTGGACGTCGACCTGCGGAAGATCCGCAACGAAGTCGAAAAGATCGTCCAGGCCGGTCCGGATATGGTCACGATGGGGAAATTGCCCCAGACCCCTCGAGCCAAGAAGGTCATCGAGTATGCGATCGAGGAAGCACGCAACCTGAACCATAATTACGTGGGAACCGAACACCTCCTTCTTGGTCTCCTTCGCGAGCAAGAAGGTGTGGCGGCCCAGGTGTTGATGAACCTGAACCTGAAGCTTGATGAAGTGCGCGAGGAGGTGCTCAACTTGCTGGGTCACGGTATGGACGCGGGCGGCGAAGGGGAACGTGCCGCCGCGAAAGGCAATAAGTCCAAGACTCCGGCCTTGGACTCGTTTGGACGCGACCTGACCGACTTGGCCCGGCAAGGTAAGCTGGATCCGGTCATCGGCCGCCAAAATGAAATCGAGCGCGTCGTCCAAATCCTCTCCAGGCGCCAAAAGAACAACCCCGTTCTTCTCGGCGAGGCCGGCGTGGGCAAGACCGCGATCGTCGAGGGCCTCGCCCAGATGATCATCGACGGCAATGTGCCCGAACTGCTCCGAGACCGCCGCATCGTCGTGCTCGACCTCGCCATGATGGTCGCCGGCACGAAGTACCGCGGCCAGTTCGAGGAGCGCATCAAGGCCGTCATGAACGAGGTCCGACGCGCCAAGAACACCATCCTCTTCATCGACGAGCTCCACACGCTCGTCGGCGCCGGCGGCGCAGAGGGGGCCATCGACGCCTCGAACGTGCTCAAGCCGGCCCTCGCTCGCGGCGAGGTCCAGTGCATCGGCGCGACGACTCTGGACGAGTACCGCAAGTACATCGAAAAGGACGGCGCCCTCGAACGACGGTTCCAGACGATCATCGTCGAACCGCCGAACAAGGCCGAAGCCCTGGAGATCCTCCGAGGCCTACGCGATCGGTACGAGACGCACCACCGCGTCAAGATCACCGAGGAAGCCCTCGAAGCCTCCATCGAGCTCTCCGACCGCTACATCACTGGCCGCTGCTTGCCCGACAAGGCGATCGACGTCGTCGACGAGGCCGGCGCCCGCGTGCGGCTCAAGGCGATGACCCGTCCGCCAGACCTGAAGGAGCTCGACGATCAAATCGAGCGCCTGAACCAGGACAAGGAAGAGGCCGTCGCCAACCAGGACTTCGAGCGGGCCGCCGCACTGCGCGACCAGGCCGACAAGCTCAAGAAGAAGAAGGAAACGATCAACCGCGAGTGGCGCGAGCGGTCGAAGGAAGTCGACGGCGTGGTGGACGAGGAGGTGGTGGCCGAGGTCATCAGCAAGATGACTGGCATTCCGCTTACCCGTCTGGAGGCTGAGGAAACCGGCCGGCTCCTCAAGATGGAGGAGGAGATCCAGAAGAAGGTCATCTCCCAGACCGAGGCGATCAAGCGGATCAGCCAGGCTGTGCGGCGCAGTCGCTCGGGGATGAAGGATCCCAAGCGCCCGATCGGCTGCTTCATCTTCGCCGGCCCCACGGGCGTCGGCAAGACGCACCTTGCCAAGGCCCTGGCCGAGTTCATGTTCGGCGATTCCGACGCGTTGATTCAGATCGATATGTCGGAATACATGGAGAAGCACAACGTCTCGAGGCTGATCGGTGCCCCTCCGGGCTACGTCGGCTACGAGGAAGGCGGCCAGCTTACGGAGAAAATCCGGCGCAGGCCGTACGCGGTGGTCCTGCTCGACGAAATCGAGAAGGCACACCCGGACGTCTACAACATGCTGCTCCAGATCATGGACGAAGGCCGCCTGACCGATAGCTTCGGCCGCAACGTCGACTTCAAGAACACCATCATCATCATGACCACCAACGCGGGGGCGGAAGTGGCCTCCGTAAACTCCGGCTTCGGCTTCGAGCGTGGGCGGAGCATGGATGATGCGGTCACCTACGAGGCGATGAAGGATCGGCTCAAGGTGGCCATCGAGAAGTACTTCAGGCCCGAGTTCCTGAACCGGCTCGACGACGTGATCGTGTTCCACGCCCTCAACAAGGACAACCTGAAGCAGATCGTCGACATCGAGCTGTCGAAGGTTCGCGGCCGTCTCCGCGACCGAGGTCTGGAGCTGATCCTGACCGACGAGGCCAAGGAATATATCATCGACAAGGGTTACAACCCTGACTATGGTGCTCGCCCCTTGCGCCGGGCGATCGAGAACATGGTGGAGGATCCCCTTGCCGAAGAGCTGCTCCGCGGCACCTTCAAGGGGAAGAACACCATCACCGTCAGCATCGACTCGTCGGGCGACACCAAGCAGGTGAAGTTCGACGCGACGAAGAAGGAAGAGCAACAGGCACTCGCCGCTGTCGGTGGCGACTCGGGTGCAGCGCCTACCTCAAAGTAACAATCGAGTAAGACTTCGGTCGAAATCTGGGGAGTGGGAAGGTGAGAGGCCTTTCCACTCCCTTTTTTGTTGCGCTTCACGTTGCGGGCCGGGTTGCTGGAAATGACGCGCCGTTGCGGTTACCCTCTTCGAACCAGCTACTCCAGGACTCACCACCGACACGTTGAGAGAGGAACCGCGATGCGCCGGAGTCGGATACTCGCCGGGTGGATCTGCCTGCTTTGCGCCAGCGTGAGCCCAGCACTCGGCGCGGAATCGAAGCGTCCGAACGTGATCGTCATCCTCACCGACGATCAGGGCTACGGCGACCTCGGCCTGCACGGCAACCCGGTGGTACGCACGCCGAACCTCGATCAACTCGGCCGCGAAAGCGTGCGGTTCCACCACTTTTACGTCTCGCCGGTCTGCGCACCGACACGTGCCAGCGTGATGACCGGGCGGTACAACTTCCGCACTGGCGCCGTCGATACGTACCTCGGCCGCGCGATGATGTATCCCGACGAAACGACGCTGGCCGAAATGCTGGCCGGGGCAGGATACCGCACCGGGATCTTCGGCAAGTGGCACCTGGGCGACAACTATCCGCTAAGGCCGATCGACCAAGGGTTCCAGGAGGCCCTCGTCCTGCGCGGTGGCGGTTTGGGTCAGCCTTCGGACGTCCCCGGCGGCGGGACCTACTTCGACCCAATCCTGCAACACAACGGCCGGCAGGAGCGTGTTCGAGGCTATTGCAGCGATATCTTCACCGACGCCGCACTCGACTACATCGACCGCTCGGACCCGCGCCCCTTCTTCGTCTATCTCGCGTTCAACTGCCCGCATGGCCCGCTGGAAGTCGCCGAAAAGGATTACCTGCCCTATTCGCGCATGGATCTCTCGAATTCCCGATTCCCACAGGCGGGCCATCCGCTACCGGCCGAGGCGCCGATGGCCGATACCGCACGCACCTACGGCATGATCACGAACATCGACGACAACCTCGGACGGCTGTTTGCGCGGCTCAAAGACCGCAACCTGGCGGATAACACGATTGTGGTCTACCTGACGGACAACGGCCCTGCGCAAGTGCGTTACAACAGCGGGATGCTCGACCGCAAAGGCACAGTCCACGAAGGAGGTATCCGCGTCCCTTGCTTCGTGCGCTGGCCGGGCCATTTTCCGGCCGGTCATATCGTCGATCGGATCGCGGCCCACATCGACCTTGCCCCGACGATCCTCAGCGCCTGCGGCGTCGAAGCACCCAAGGACGTTGCGTTCGACGGCCGGAATCTGTTGCCGCTCTTGCGAGGCGAACCGGCCCCCTGGAAAGACCGAACGCTCTACTTCCAGTGGCACCGGGGCGATACGCCTGAGCTCTATCGTGCGTTCGCCGCACGCTCGCAGCATTTCAAGCTCGTCCGCCCGGAGTCGGCTCGCGGGCCAGTCGATCAGACGCTCGAGCTGTACGACATGGTGTCAGACCCCCTGGAATTCAAGAACGTCGTGAAGCAGCACCCCGACGTCGTCGCCCGCATGAAGGCGGAATACGAGGCGTGGTTTCGCGACGTGAGCTCCACGCGCGGCTACGCGCCGCCGCGGATCGTGCTGGGCTCAACCCACGAGAATCCGAGCACTCTCAGCCGACAGGATTGGCGAGGTCCAAAAGCCGGGTGGGGCGCCAAGAGCCTGGGCTACTGGGAAGTGTCCGTCGATCGGCCGGGAACCTACGAGGTCACCTTGTTGTTTGCGCCGGCCCCGATGCCGGGTGTGGCCCAGTTCACTCTGAACGGCGTCTCGCTTCAGGCCCCAGTAGCGGCGGGCGCCTCAGAGATCAAACTTCCTTCGTCGACCTGGCCCGCCGGTCCGGGCCGATTGGAAGGCTCGATCGAGCGGAACGGTACGGTGGCCGGCGTTCAGTACGTCGAGGTGAATCGGACCGACGATTGAGGGCGCCGGCGGGAATAAGGCCGACAAAACAACACGAGATCATTTATAGAACCGGGAGGGCGAGGCTCCGTCCGAGCCAGCCTTGATCCTGCGGCGATTCTTCGAGCCGCAGGATCATCGCGAGCCGCCGGCCCCTCACCACACGCGATGTTCCCATGACTCGAAGACTCGTCATCGGAACAAGGCTGGCTCGGACGGAGCCTCGCCCTCCCGATGTATTCGTACGTGTGAAACTTGACGAGTCCATTCTTTCCTGAGCCCTCATTTCACTTCGGATGGATCAGTTTCCCGACCAGATCAACGACGCTGTAGATCGCGACCGCGGAAATCCCGAAGAAGGCCAGCCAGGTGACGATGTCGGTCAAGAACGCGGGGCCCACGCGGCGGTCGAGGTCGCGCTGTTTAAGATAGAGCGTTCCGCCCGCGATCAACGGGAGCATCAGCCCCTGGGAAATGCCCCCGACCTTGATCAGGAACTGAGGCTCGCGCGTCGCATAGTAGAGCCCGAGCGAAAGCGCCGGGTAGACGACGCAGAAGAGCTTGATCATCCGCTCTCGGCTCTTCGGCGTGTGGAACTTCCAAAGACCAGAGAGGTTTAGAAAGTCCGCCGTCAACCGGCTGTTGGCCGCCGTCGCGACATAAAGCGTCTTGAACAAGACGGCCCAGGCACCGAGCAGAAACGCGATCCTCGTGAAGTTCCGCATGCCCGCGAGGGACGTCCCTTCGAGGGGGTGGAGATACATGTGCGAGAGCGTCGGAATCATCTCCGGCCCTTTGGGATCCAGACCCTGTGGGTGCAGCACCGCGGCACCGAGCAGGTAGAACGCGATGGTCGCGACGGTGAAGACGGCCATGCTGAACCAGGCGTCGAGTTGCATGACCCGGGTCCAGCCCCGCGCCCGGTGAGCCCAGCCCTCGTCCTCCGTGCGCGGGCCGGCCGCGCGGGCGTAGCCTTTCTCGATGCACCAGTAGGGATACGCCACAAGCTCAGCCGCGCCGACGCCCGTGATGCCAAAGGCCGACAGCGCAAGAGCCATCGCCGTGGTGGGCACCGCAAACGTGAATCCACTCTCGATGTTCTCCCACGAGATGTGAAACGGGGTCCACTGCAAGATCACCACGCTGGCAACTGTAAAGAGCGTGACAAGCCCAACCAGCACGGTCGTGATCTTCTCGAGGCGCTTGTAGCCGCCCGAGAGGAGCAGCAGGATTGCTGCGAGCGTCGTCACGCTGGCCCAGAAATACTCCTGCCGCGTCTCGAGAAACGGCTGCCAGGAGGCGACGATCTTGCCCGCAGCGGCCGCGACCGCGGGTGCCGCGTTCGGAAAGGCCATGTGCGCAGCCTGCCCCACGGTCCCTTCCATCGCCGCAATTTGCGCCTGGGTGACGAGGGTCATGATCAGCCAGAGCCAGCACAGCCACGACGCTCCCACGCGCGGGCCCGGCAAGGTATCAAAGGCCGCGAGCGTCGTCTTGCCGTGCGTGATCGCGTAACGGCCGAGCTCGATCTGGATGAACACCTTGATCACGCAGCTCAGCAGGATCAGCCAGAGCAGGCTGAACCCCGCGTTTGCTCCGAGACTCGTTGTGTTGATCAGCTCTCCCGTGCCGACGATCGAGGCTGCCAGGATCAGCCCCGGTCCGATCTGGCGGAGTGCCTGAAACAGCGAATGCGGCGGTTCCTTGATCGCATCCTTCGGAAGCGCGTAGAGGTCGGTCTCGGAGGATTCATTCATGCCGAAGGTCGTTCCGGATGCCGTTTCGGGGTGTTGGATAAAATGGGGAGTCCGCCATACTACGGACCGAACCGATCGAAATCAAACGGGTTCCGGCATCATCGGCAAACGGCGTTCGAAACGGGAACGGGGTTTCTGGCCGACACTGACCCGACCATCGCGATGTAATCGAGCATCCGCGCTCGGAACAGCGGGAGTGCGAGCGCCTCAGCACGCTGGCGACCTTCCTCGGGATCGTGGGGCTGGCCGTCGCATTCCCAGCTCTCAAGCGCCGCAAGCAGTCCTTCCGTGGTCGGTTCGCGATACGTGCGTCCCACCGTGTCGTCCACGTTCTCGGCCACGCCGCCCCGTCCCAGCGCAATGACCGGTGCGCCGCAGGCCAGGGCCTCCATGGGAACGATTCCGAAGTCCTCTTCGCCAGGAAAGAGCAAAGCGCGGCAACGTTGGTAGTGGTCACGCAGGACCGAGTCGGGCTGCCAGCCGAGAAACCGGACGCTTGGACCCGCCATTTGTTCCAATCGGCTGCGCTCGGGACCTTCGCCGATGACATCGAGCGGACGTCCCGAACGCGAACACGCCAGCACCGCCTGGTCGACTCGCTTGTAGGGCACCAACGCGGAGACGCAAAGATACGAATCGCCTCTTCGGACCGCTGAAGGCTGGTAGAACTCCGTATCAACCGGAGGAGGAATCACCACGCTGTCGCGCCCGTAGCACGCGAGAATCCGCGCGCGCACAGTTTCCGAGATCGCGATGAAATGCGTCACACTTCGGGCCGACGCGCGATCCCAATCCTTGAGCCGATCGAGCATCAAATTTGCGACGGCTCGCCTCAGGGGCTTTCGGCGCCACACCTCGGCGTAGGCCGCCCGCCCCTGCCATGCGTACCGCATGGGCGTAAAGCAATAACAAATGTGAGGAACCCCAGCCGGAACCCAAACCGACTTCGCCACGCAGTGGCTCAAACTAACGACGACCGACGCCGCGCCGACGTTCCACGAGCGGGCCGCGATCGGCATGAGCGGAAGCAGCTTCCGGTAATGCCGGAAAATCCCCGGGACGCCCTGAAGCGGCGACGTGCGAATCCTCATCGATTCAATCGGCGCACTACTCGCGCCTGCCCGGTGGATCAGCGTATGCAATGTCGCGGTGGGGAACGCGTCGCAGAGAACCTCCAGACACTTTTCGCCGCCTCGCATTCCCGTCAGCCAGTCGTGCACGAGCGCCACGCGCAGTTCGGCGAGGTCGGACAAGGATCGAGCGGAAGGAGCATCGGGTTCGCGGACGGTCGCTTCCATGCACGTCTCTCCGCACGATCATTCCATCAATCACATAACGATTCGAATCGTCACGGCCGGCGAACCCGACATCTGGCTGTGAACGACCAGGACGCCCGTCTCGTTGACGGCCGGTCCCATATTGGAGTGGCCGTTCCACGTGGCCGAGAGCGAGAACGACTCGCCCGGCTGAAGCGTCTTCGCCTCAAGATATTGGGGCTGCGGCCCGCTGTTCGAGATCCAGACCGTCTTGCCGTTCTTGGTCACGTCGAAGCCATCCGACCCTGGACCGACGGTCAAGGTCACAGCATGGTTGGTGGTGTTGGTTTCCGTCAGCCTCATGGCGACGGCCTGGCCCTGGTGGTAATGCTTCTGGTTCGTCGCCAAAGTCACTTTCAGGCCCGACGCGGTGGAAGGGACAACCGCTTCGGCGCCCGCCACACTCGTGAGCAGGCACTTCTCTTCCAGGGATTCGACGACCGGCCTACGGGCGTTTCTCATCCTGAGATTCCTTCCCGATTTAAGCCAGGGCGTGGGTCAGAAACGGAGAAAGGGGGTAACGCGGCGTGGATTCTAGCCGCAACCCCCCTTTCGGTCAGCGCGAATCGTCCACGTCGAGCACACGGACTTGAACGGGCGAGCACGATGATTGGCGCTTCAGCCGCCATCGTCCAAGCCGCATTACGACCGCTCGATCCAGATCACCGCGGTGGGCGAATTCGGAACCTGGCTATGCACGAATAACAGACCCGTCGGACTGGACGGAGCACCGATGTTCGATTGCCCGTTCCAGGTCGCCGACAACGAAATCGATTGCCCCGGAGCCAGCGGTTCCTCCAAGACGAAGTCCGGCTGAGGGCCGGTATTGGAGGCCCACACTTCCTTGCCATTCTTCGTGATGAAAAACCCATCGATCGACGGACCAAGCTCAACGTTGATGGTGTGGTTGCTCCGGTTGGTCTCCGTCAAGGTCATCTCGACCGGCTGGCCTTTGTGGTACACCATGTGGTCGGTGGTCAGGGTGATCTGAAGTCCCTGGTTCATCGGCGCCACGATCGGTGGCGCGACCGGCAGCGCGATCGCCGCTCTGGAAAGCAGCGCCTTTCCTTCCAACGGTTCAACGACCGGCACACGCGTGCCCTTCATCGTAAGTCTCCTTCCACGACGGAGCCGAAAACGGTGGCCCAGTTTCATTCGGAAGCCCTTTTGATTGCATATCCCGTTCCATCGGTGAGAGAATTCTGCAGAGCGCTGTGGCTCCGATTGAAGCGTCCCTATATCTGCGAGTCGTGATTCGGCGCGGCGGCCGGTCAGGCAATGGTTTGGTGAGAGCGCCTCTCGTTCACGATCCGCAGAAGCCGACGGCGCTGGATTCGTGAACAGGATGTACCGGCCCATTGTTCGAGGCCCGCTGTCACGGGATACTATTCGCCGTAACCCGCCTTCTACAGGGCAGGGGTGGTCGAACGAGCTATCGCGGGTGGGTCATGATTCTGGATCTCTTCAACTTAGCGGGACGGGTCGCCGTCGTTTCGGGCGCAGCGCGGGGACTGGGCCGAGCGATGGCCCTGGCGTGGGCGGAGGCGGGGGCCGACGTCGGGCTCGTCGATCTCAACGCGGCGGGAGCCGAGGAGACGGCGCGCACGATCTCCGCGCTCGGCAGGCGGGCCGCCGTTTTTCCGTGCGACGTCTCGAATATCGAGGCGGTCCAGGGTCTGTTTGTGCGCGTGGACCAGGAGTTCGGGCGCATCGACATCCTGGGCAACGTCGCCGGTGATGGCATTCTCGGCCGCCCGGAGGAGCTGTCCGTCAACGAGGTGGATCAACAGTTCCGCAATCTGGTCATCGGCCGGTTCACGGCGTGCCAGGAAGCCGGCCGGCGCATGCTGGCGGCGGGAAAAGGGAGCATCATCAATATCGGCTCACTGGCCAGCATCACCGCGCTCGGTCGCGGGCACGTCGCCTACAGCATGGCGATGGGGGCCGTCGCCCAGATGACCCGAGAGCTCAGCACCGAATGGGCCGCGCGCGGCGTGCGCGTGAATGCGATCCTGCCCGCTCAGGTGATCAATCCTGGCCTCACCCAGCGGATGTCGCAAGATCCGAACCTTGAAGCGACTTACTTGCGCGGGATCCCGGCCGGTCGTCTCGGCCGGCCGGAAGACATCCAGGGGCTGGCCGTGTTTCTTGCCTCCGACGCCTCCGCCTGGATCACGGGGGCGCTGATCCCCATGGATGGAGGCAACCTCGCGGTGAATGCCGGCGGTACGGTTGGCAGGCCACCAACGCATTGAGGCCGGTTTCGTTAGTTTGGAGAATTCTAGCAGCACACGATCCCGCGAACGGTGCGGGGGGACAGCGGTGCCGCAATCCGTTTGAGAGACCCGGGACCATGCTCACAGCGGCTTCACCATCGTTGAGTAAGGACCGATTGCTCAGCCTCTATCGTCAGATGCTGATCATCCGCCGCTGCGAGGAACAACTCGCGAAATCCCACCAGCGCGGTCTGATCCATGGGGCGTGCCACACGTACGTCGGCCAGGAGGCGATCGCGGTCGGCGTCTGCGCCCACTTGAAGCCTCAGGACGTGGTCTTCAGCACGCACCGCGGCCACGGCCATGCACTCGCGAAGGGCCTTCATCCACGCCACCTCATCGCCGAGCTTTATGGCCGAGACACCGGCTGCTCGCGAGGGCGCGGGGGCAGCATGCACCTGTTCGCCCCCGAAATCGGCGTGATGGGGACGAGCGGCATCGTGGGTCCGTGCATCCTCCAGGCGGCGGGAGCCGGGTACAGCTTCATGCTCACCCGAGCGGGCCACGTGGCCACGGCCTTCTTCGGCGATGGCGCCGTGAACAACGGCGCCTTCCACGAAGGCCTGAACCTCGCCAGCATCTGGAAGCTGCCGGTTCTCTTCGTCTGCGAGAACAATCAGTACGCCACCGAAGTCCCCTTCACCTACGCCGCGGGAAACCCGAGCGTGGCCTCGCGCGCGTCGGCCTACGGAATGCCCGGTGTCGAGCTCGACGGCAACGACATCATCGCGATCGAACGCGCCGCGAAGGTCGCCGTCGAGCGTGCCCGAGCGGGTGAAGGCCCTACGCTGCTCGAATGCAAGACGTACCGCACGCGGCCACATGCCGAGGGCATGGGGGACTTCACCTACCGCACGCGCGAGGAGGTCGAGCGCTGGAAGGAAAGCTGCCCGATTCTGCGACTGAGGCAAAGCCTGGTTGACGACTCGACCGCCAGCGCCGACGAACTGGACGCGATCGAATCCGACGTCCAGGCATTGATCGACGAAGCGAACCGGTTCGCCGAACAAAGTGCGTGGCCTGACCCCGCTACGGCGACCGCGCATGTCTTCGCCTCGCCTCGTCCCCGCGCGATCGTGACACCTCCGCGACCCGGTTCCGGGCGTGAGATCAACTACATGACGGCCACTCTCGAGGCCCTGTCCTCCGAGATGGCCAAAAATGCCAAGGTCTTCGTTCTGGGCGAAGGGATTGGCAAACGCGGTGGCAACTTCCGCTCGACGCTGGGCCTCTACGACCTCTACGGTCCCGAACGCCTGTGCGACACGCCGATCTGCGAGCGAGGCTTCGTCGGACTTGGCTGCGGCGCGGCGATGACGGGAACTCGGCCGGTCATCGACTTCATGTTCGCCGACTTCGTGCT
>DAIDJG010000365.1 GCA_027451445.1 Singulisphaera sp. | reverse complement strand
CCACGTCCTCATGGACCGCCTTGAGACGGGCTCGCGCCAGGCGCTCGGCGGGGGCGTACTTCGGCCGCGGGGCCTCCTCCGCGCCGGCCTGCTGGGCAAGCGACACGGCGAGAAGAAGCAGGAGACATTTCAGAACAAGCTTGATGAAATCACACATGTCCGTGTCATTCCGCTGGCCGGGCGAGCCGTCCCGCGATCGCGGGACCCATTCCGAACGCGAGCACCCAGGGGCCACCCACCGCTCCGAGCGCCCCGAGAGCCAAGCCAAGAGCGAGGGCCCCCAAACGTGCAGACGCCTCGACAGGCCGCGCGAGTGCGATGATGAGGAGAGGAATCACGAACGTGGCACCCCAGAAAACACGCGTTTCCCAGCGCGCGGACGTTGACGACGCAACCGCGGGCGACCACGCGAGCGGATTGGCGGGATTCAAACGAGACGACGTCCCCGAAAAACCTTGGGGCCGTCCGAGCTCGCGTAAGCGAGCGGTGATGATCGGCTCCGGCACCTCGGCGACCGGTTCTTCGCCTTCGGATGGCGACAGGCCCGCGTGCACGCGCGCCTGCTCCAGGAACTCCTGGAGTCCCGCCGCTTCGATCTTTCTCGCCAGGGCCGCGCGCGTTTCCTTGACGCCCTCGCGCACGCGATTCAAGCGTTCGTCGCGCGCGCCCGGCACACCCGAGAGGTTCCAGATCACCGATCGCTCCGCGCCTCGCAACAGGAGTTCGAAGGCCACCAGGGCGGAAACGAGATTCTCCCGATCGCGCAACGATCCACGATCGAACTGATCCAGGGCCTCAATCGTCCGCCGCTCCAAACCCGAGGCCCGTTCGAGCGCCAGGCGGTCGAGCGTGATCGGCTCGAGACTCTCGGCGAGACTTTGAACCGCCATAGACTCCGACGCACGGACGGAGATCAACGTGGGGACTCCCGACTCGTCCACCGCGGGAACGGCCAGCTCGCGTCCTGACCGCGACCCCGGCGCTCTCCAGATGAGCGAGACCGTCGACGCGGCCTCCTCGTCCACGGGCACGAGCCAACGCCCCGAAGGCGAGCGGAGCAAGGGAGCAGGTGCTGCATTTTGGAAGACGGCGAGCACCGCACATTCCGGCGGGATCCTCAAGGGAAGAAACGGCCCCGAACGCGCGCCGACCTCGAAGCGCACCAGTCCCAGCACGGCACCCCCGGCCGCGACCGCGCACGAGGCGTCCGCCAGCGTGATCCGAGCCACCTCCTCCTGGCGCCGAACGTCGGAGGACGTCTGAAGACGTAGCGACCAACCCAGTTTCTTGACATGATAATAACTCGTCGAGCCCCCTGCCGGCGGACCGAAGAGATCGTCGCGGAACCGGGTCGAGAGTTCGATCTGCTGCACGTCCGAGCCCTCCGTGGCCAGCGCCCGTCCCGTCGCGTTGTTCAGCGCGAGGTAGGTGTCCCACGTCCCCCGTCCAAGCGGAAGAACGTTCGGAAACGCGAGCTTCGCGTGCGGAGATAAAGGTAACGAGGCACGAATGAGGAGCCGCTCCGACCCCCAGATCGGATGCTCGGGACGGATCGTCCAGTGCGTCGAGTCGCCGCGCGTTTCCGACGTGAGCTGATGGCTATCGCCCACGACGTGTACCTGGGCATGTTCGGCCCATTGCCGAGGCAACTCGAGGTGAATCACCTTCGTCGCGCCCCCGGAGACCGTGTAACTCAGCAGCCCGATCCACTCCGCGGAGTCGGGATGGACCGTGAGCTGACTCTCCACCAGCACCCTGAGCTTCGGCGGCTCGACTTGCCAGCGCATGCGGCCGAGGTTCTCGGGCCGCTCCACCCGATACGTCCAGCGAGAGAGCGCCGAAGCAGCCGCTACGTCGTCGACCGACTCCGACGAGACCAGCGTCAAGCCGGCGTTGACATTGAACTGCGGCTTCGACGGTCCGATCACGGCCAGCGTTGCCGAGGTCGACTCCACGCCCACCCAGCGCGGCCATGGGACACCGACTTCCTGGACGGTCGACTCCGCGGCCAAGGGGTCGGAGGGAACGCCGACCCACCCCTGGAGTTGGACCGTGCGCGAGGCCACTCGAGCACCTTCGAATCGGATCCGAATGCGATCGTTCGCGGGACGGCTCCAGTCGGCCAGTCCCTCGGCATCCACACGAATCACCCGCAAGTCGGGTGGAACCTGAAGCTCCACCTGGTCGGTCCGACCCGCCACCTCGATGACCTCGCCTTTCAGTTGGAGGTCGACCCGCCCGGCGCCGATGCGGATCGTCGCTTCGGGCTGAACGGTGAGACGCGTGGATACGGGACCGGCCCGCAACGAGCGCTCAGATGCTCCCACGAACCGCGTCGTGCCGGCGAGCGTCAGCGCGTCGTCCGGGAGCGGCCCCCAGAGCTTCACAAACGCCTCATCTGTGATCGGCTCAACGCCTGTCCCCGACGTCATCCGACCGGACCAGTCGGCCGGCCGTCGGAAGGCCAGTACACCCGAGGAGCGACGAACTTCCAGTGGTTCCAGGAGCGGCACTTCGCGGAGCAGGGGGTCGCGCCCCGGCCCCTCCTGCGCAGAGAGCGGCCGCCAGAGGTCGAGGGCCACGGTCGTCCCGTCCGGCAACGGCGGGTCGATGCTCGCGACCCACTGCGGTTTCTCCTCGGATCCTTGCCAATCAATGTCCACCCGACCTGGAATGTCTCCCGCGCGAATCGACACACCGCGCTCCGTTTGAAGCCGGAGGACCGAGGTTCCCGCAGGGTTTCGCACCGTCAAACGCGCACGCACGCGGTCCCCGGCTGGCTCTGCGTCCCAAAGCATCAGGCTCGTGACGACGGTCGCCACGGCGGCTCGATTCGCAGGGTTCGTCACGGCTCGCCGCACTTCGAGCCGCTCCGTAGGTCCAAGCCACCCTTCGACATTGGCCCCTTCCACATCCAATCGCCCCCGAGCACTCGGGATGTCAATCGCCGCGTCGTCTGCTTCACCTTCGACCCGCACTCGAGCGGTCGCCACGGCATTGACCGGCAACGCACAGACCATGCCTTGCTCGTCCAGGCGCACACTCACCCGCCGGCGCACTCGAAGCGTATGCGGCCCCACGCCAGTCACGAAGACGTTTCCCATCAGACCACCGGGCTCGACCCCGATCGAGGCGGGTGCGCCGTCGACCGTCGCCGACAGGTCCCTCGCGTTTTCGATCGGCAGACGCCAGACGGCGGACGAGCCCCCTTGGAGCCTGAGCGCGAACTCGGTCACCACAACAGCGTCCGCTTCATTCCGCCAGACGACGCGATGGATCGCCGAGGATGCCGTGAGCGAGGGGACCTCGGGTGCGGCGCTCGACTTCGCCAGGGCCTGCAACCGGTCATAATCCGCAAGCCGCATGAGTGCACGGTCCGGCTGCCGCTCGATGTCGGGTGTGCCTTCATACGGCAGGAGCACGAGGATTGGAGTCGTGTCCACCGCCTGACCGAACGCGGCGCCCGCAGCAACGACAAGTCCAACGATCCAGCAGGCGTGGACCGCGGAACCTCCAGGCCGTCTCTGCACGGTCGACCCAGGACGTCGCTCGCGACGGCGTTGTGCGACAGGCCGAGGCCACGGTATCCGTCGACCGAGCCAGAACAGCAACGAGGCCCAGGCTCCGAGCAACGCGCCTGCGGCGAGGGGAACTGTGCTTTCAACGCCTCGGGCAAAGACCGCGACACCGATCGCAACGACGAGTGCCAGACTGAGTGCACGTCGGCGCCGGGATAGATTACGACTGATGACCCCAATTCCAAAGATCGCCAACCCCAGCGTGATCGCGGCGGCCTGCTGGGACCGCTCGTCGATCAGGTCCACGCTCACGTTCGGCCCCGGCCAGTCGGAGCCAACGAATCGCCAGGTTCTCCACACGCCGCTAAGCGGCTCGCGCTCCCACGCTTCATCCGACCCCACGTTTTTGGGGGTCGACTCACCCCGCCAGCGACCCACGGATTGGAAACGATCGGTAATGTCCGATCCCCAGGCCGAGGCCTGCCGCAACGTGTGGTCCCACGCGGTGCGGGTTTCGGGTCGCTCCAGAGGACCTCCCGGGCGATCGGGCGTCTCACCGAGCGTCGTGATCAGGAGCGAGCCGCCGACCGAGACCACGGTCAAGCCGAGTGGTCGGAGCGCGGCGCGCGACGCGTTGGGTTGGCCGGGAGAGAGCAGGGGGGGCATGACTCGGGTCCGTGGACCCAGGCCCGCCATGGCCAGCGTCGAACGGTCCACGACGATCGGCTGAAGATTGGCGTCCCAGCGCGTGAACCACTCGCCGAGCGTCATTTCTTCGGGCCGAATCGACGCCACGCGCGCGTCCAGGTCGTGCAGTGCGCTGCTCTCGCGATCCGTGGTGGCCGAAGTGCCCGACACACGCCAGGGGCGATACCAGCGCCCGAACAGTCGCGTCGACCAGGTCGTCTGAGGAACGGGATCGGTCGCAGCCAGCGCAGGCCCGCCCCCGGAGACGGTCCACGAGTCGGGCGCCGCGATCGTCCAGGAGAACGACGTGCACGGCCAGGAGAGTACCGGCAGCGCCGGTCGCAGGGTGCTCCGCGATCCGTCCAGTCGGATCGCTTCCATGTAGTCGAGCGTGATGGTGCCATGGGCTCGAAGCGCTTTCTGAGCCGAGAACGCGATCGAAAGCGCCCGCCCGGGCTGCGACGGCGTGATAACCTGACCATCGCGCCGAACGCGTACGAGCACGGCATTCGGAGGCAGAATCAGATCGAGCGATTTCGCCTGGTCGGCACTCACACGGAGGTTCAAACGATGGCGGATTCCTCCTTGGGGCGCGACGAACGTGGTCAGCGCGGCCTCGAGGATCACACCCTCGTTACGCGCAGCCTCCAAGGTCTCCGCACGCAGCACCAGCGAGCCCTTTGCAGTCGAGTAGCCGAATGCGTGGGCACGACGATAGTGGGCCGCACCTTCGGCATCTCGGGTCTCGGATGATCGTTCCGGCATGCTCGATGGCGCTCGGGCAAGGGTCGACGGATCGAGTGTCGTGAGCCCGTCCGACTGGACGGTCGAGCGCACTCGCGGGTCGGCGAGGATCAGGACCGTGCCTCGCAACGCGATTCGGTCGGGGAGTACCAGGAGCGGCAAGCGCCCGTCATCGTCGTCCCAGGTTCCATCAAAGTGAGCACGAACGGAAATGGTTCCTCGTTTCGGCTGGGGAAAGGTTAATTCCCACGCCGGACCAGACGAAGAGAGCCCGCGTGCGGCCTGCGAGCCGGGCTCAATTCGACGCGCGGCTAATTCCAGACCCGTAACATCGTCGGTAAACCGCCACCGCTCGGGCGCCGCCACGGGCTCCGTCAACCCGATCGCGAGTGAGCGGACCGGCTCCCCGGCCGCGTTGACGGTGATCCGCCCGTTGAGCCGGATGCGATGCGGATCGAGCATCGCCTCGAGTTGGACGGAACCGCTCGGCACAGACCCGAGCCGCTCCCGGTCGACGCGAGCTTCCCCCGCCGCGTCGATCCAGCGCCAGGCCAGCGTCTCTCGCAGCTCGCTCGGGATCGTCGGATCCGGCGCAGAAGCGCTCGTGACCACCTTCGGATCGATCCACGCGAGGCCTCGGGCCAGGGTCGGGCGAAGCGTTAAGGTCGGGTCCGCCCACGCGAGCCAGATTTCATCCACCGTACGCACCCCCAGCGGCCGCACGCGAGGGAGTTGCAACGGTCCTCGTCCACCGGCGATGCGGGCGACGGCCGACACGTTCAAGACCACCGAGGCGCGCGCGAGTTGAGCCGCCGATGGGACGACATGAATGCGGACCGCCCCGTCCGGCCGGGTTTCCGGATGCCAGACCACGGGCTCGTCGCTCCCCTCGATGCGCACTTCATCGGGGACCCACGCGGGCGGGAGCTCGACGTCGAGGCTGAGGAGATGGCCGCGCGCCACCCTCCACGTCAACCGGCTGCGCAGCCTCGGTTCGGTGTTTCCCAGCAGGAGTTGACCACGCACCTCGGCCGATGCATCCGCACCCGGCTTGCGAAAAACCAGGTCCGCAACCGGTTCGGGCGCATTCGCCTCGAACACGAACTGACGTGAGTCGGACCTTTCGCCCGCACGCGGGAGCACGCGCCGCCCGGCGCGCTCGCGGCATTCGGTGACGACCCTTGATGCGTCGAGGCTGACGGTGGTGGTGCCTCCCGTCCAGAGAGCGCCGGCGGGCCGGGCGGCGGGAATCGTCCAGGCGCCCTGAAAAGGCGCATGTGCCAGCGCGCGGACGACAATCTGTGCAGGACCCGGCTCATTGTCCTTCAGCTTGATCGCAACGCGGGTGCGTGAACCCTGCACTTCGGCCTGGTACTCGTCCACGCTCGGCCCCGTGAGCTCGATCAGATCGAGTCCCGGATCGAGCTCGATCGCGAAACGGCGAGGGCCACGCGGCTCAGCGTCCACAGTCCAATCCGCGCGCCAGTTCGGCCGGGGCGCTGACTCCGCGAGGTCAATGCGGGTCGGACCCGAGACCCAGATCGGCGTTGTCTGCCGGGCCAGGCCCTCACCGGAGAGTTCAAGAAGCCGCAAGTCCGCCGAGCCACCCGGCCCTTCAATCCGCCAGGTGTGCCGGCCCAGGGCGGAGGGGTGCGGGCCTTGCCTTACGCCAGCAAGCCCGTCCGGGCTCCAGCCTGCCGGCAGATCCAACTCGAGGAGGGAAATCGGGACCGACGGCAAACCCAGTGAGAACCCACGCGCTCGAGAGCCGGAGCGCGCCCGCAACTGCCAGTTCAGCGCGATCGTCGTCCCCTGTCGAGGTGCAATCCAGAGCCCCGTCTGTCCCGAGTCGTGAATACGCACATCAACATCGGGCGATGCCGCGGGATCGATCGCAGGCGTCCAGGGAGCAAGCTGGAGTTCCGCCGGGCCCACCTCCGCCGGCTCGACGTCCAGCTCCGACCGCCCGATCAGCACGCCCGCCTCCCAGCGCGCGAAATGCCGAGCACGCAGGAGCCTCGGGACCACCGACCGAGCCGCCCGGGCCGCACCGGCTTGCGCCGCGGCGGTCAGCGCGTTGAGTTCCTTGACCGACAGACCGCGCAACTCCGTCCCTTGCGGGAAGAATTCGGGCACCTGGTCGGCCGGAACCTGTACGCGGACGACCTCCGGCGGCCCTGCGCCGACGAGCAAGGCGATCGCGAGAGCGAGCCCCGCGAGTGGCCGATCGACCTTTCGCAGCGCGGGAACATATTTTCCCCCCCCTTGGGAGGGGGGGGTTAGGGGGGGTGGGGATCGGCCGTCCGACGTGTGCGACTGAGCCGCGAGCTGTTCTCCCACGCTTGACGATCGAGGGGCACCGGACCAGCCGAACACGTGAGCTGACTCCCCACCCCCCCAACCCCCCCTTCCCAAGGGGGGGAGTAATATGTTCGGTCGTGCCGAATGAGAGATCGAGCGTTCGGCGCGCGTAACCCGAGCGTCAGCCGCTCCAGAAATCTCAACAGTTTGGGATGTCGTCTTCACGTTGAGCGCTTCCGGGCGGCCTGCGAATCGTCAATCCAGGCGTGCCGAGCTGCCCTGACCGCTCGGCCGCTCGGGACTCGGCGGAGGAATGGCCACGATGTAGTCCATGGTCGTCGACGGGGTGCGGACACGGATTGCCGTCGAGTCATCCGACCCCACACCGCCCTGCCGGCTCACCGACGATCCCGGCCCTGGCGACATCCCGCTCGGCTCGCCGAAGAGGTCGGACGCGGACCGACGGCGCTCGACCAGAACGTGGATCCCGATCATCATCAACAGCAGCGCCACGCCGATCAGTGACGCTTGAACCAGGACCACCGTGACGCTCGGCGGACACACAATCACGAAGCCCAGGACCGCCACCAGCAACACCGGGCCCACGAACCGCGCCGGCGGCGTCCAGAAGAGGACGAAAAGGGTCCCGAGGCCGAGCACGCTCCCGGAACAGATCCCGAGCAGCCAGAGACCTTCGACGGCCCAGGGGCGCAGATCCGTCGGGGGACCAAGCCTCCCGAACAGATAAGAGCGATCATCGCGCTGAACCTCGTCGCCCGCCAGTCCGGGCGTCGAGCCGCGGCCCGACGGCCCACCCACCCAGGCGGCGAGCGCTGAGGTTCCCTTCCAGGGCCGTCGCTTCCACACGTAAACTGACCAGTACCATTCGTTCTCGTCGGTCCAGCCAGACGGCACGCCAACCAGCACACGGCTCGAAGGGAGAGTCACCTCCCAGAGCGTCTCGCCGACGAGCGCATTGTCCATCACGCGCGGAGGCACCCAGCTCGACCCTACAAAACGCGCGGGGATCGAGTAGTCGACTTCGACCAGGACCGGCTGCGCGGCCCACCGCGCAGGGAACCGAATCCGGTGCCCCGACGTGCGCGACGCTTCGACCTGGCCTGGCACTTCACCGCCAACCTTGGCGCGGAACTCCTCCGCACCCGGAGGAAGCAGCACGGGGAGCGACCCTTGATGGGTCTCGACCCAGTACGAGGCCGTGACGTGCAGACTCTGGTCCGGCCCCTGGATCGTGCGGAGCCAGTGCCTCGCAACGACCAGCGTGGGCAAGACGGTCAACGGATACGCCGCGGCGGCGACCCGAAGGGGAACGGCCGTTGCATGCTCGGACGGATCGAGACGGAACCGCAGGTCAGGCCCGGCCTCGGAGTTCGTCGACGGCTCGTCCTCGGCGTCGCGCTTCCACGAGTTGACGAGCGGCTTCAACTCCAGGCCCGGGTCCGCGGTGACCGCGGCATGCACGGGGCCGCTCGTCCCTCCGCGCACCCGCACCCAGGGGATATCCAGCTCCTTGAGCTGGTCCGGATCGAGGCCCGGCGACAACGGCAGCCGATACCGCAGCTTCAAACGCGCGCGGTCCGAAACGGGCTGGGCGAAGTTCAACCGAGCCAACGATTCGCCCGTGGCCCCCGTGCCCAGATCCTGGCGGCTCGCCACGTTTCCTTCTTCGATGTCCCACTTGCCTTTGAGCTCACGCGGCACGGATACGTTCAATTGTTCCATCGTGCCGAATCGAACGGTGCAGATAATCTCCTGACGTACTTCGATCGCCCGCCGCTCGACCCGGACCGACAGGTTCGACTCGTGGGTGATCGTGCGCGGGTGCACCGTGATCTGAAGCGGGAGGAAGGCCGGATGATCGTCGTGGCGCAGCCAGAGCGTCGGCGGCTCATCGGCCCCCGATCCCGCGCGATCCGCAGGCCAGGGCCAGTCGGCCGGCGGCTCACCTGTCGCGAGCCGAAACGTTCCCGCCGCTTTCTCCCCGTTGCCTTGCTCGACCCCTTCGACCGTAAGGTCGCGATCGGCCACGACGACGATCCTTCCTCCCCCCGCCGTCGAATCCAGCGGCCGAAAGAGCGCCAGCGCAACCGGCTTGGCGGGGTCGATCGCCTGTCGGCCCGCAAGTCGCAACGAAAACGCGCCGGCGTCGCGCGCACGCTGTTTCAACAACACCGTCAGGACACGGGTACCCGCACCTTCCGCAGCATCGGGTTCGAGCTTGGACGATTCGACGATGTCCTCCGGACCCGTCAGGTCAAGCTCCAGCCCCCGAGGGAGACTCACCTTCGCCTCATACAGACGACCGCGCGCGATCTTGTAATCGAGCCACGTCTCGATCAACGCACTCCGGGCGCTCAGCGCGACGGTCGTCCGCGACTCGGTCCGCACCAACGGCGGAGATGGCTCGACGCTCAGGTTCAGCTCGAACGGCTGGTCGACGAACTGGTACGCCAACGTCGACGACGGCCGCACGCGCAGCTTCTCGGGCAGGTCGCGCAAATCGAACTGGCGCACGCCTCGTCCCGGTGTACCCTGGACATAAACGTTGCCGCTCGGAGCAATGCTCAAGGCCCCCGACTGGTCCTTCGCATTCGCCAGTGAGAACCCGGTGAACGCCACTCTCGGCGACGCCTGCGCGCTCAACGCCAGCCGGGTCGTCATCGTCAGCTTTTTCGGCTCGCCCGGCCGAAGCGGCTCAACCAGATTAATCGTGAGTTTCGTCCCCCCCGGAACCCGCTCACTCCCGGCAGGCGGCGTTTGGCCATCGAGCTCGACGTCGAGCACTTCGACGTTGGGATCGAGATGAAACTCCAGGTTCCGCGTCGTCCCGCGCACCGCGTGGATCATCCACCAGGATCGCGTGCGGAGCGAATCCGCATCGATGTCGACCGCGATTTCCCCCTGCATCGCCAGCAAGTGCGGAAGCTGGATCCCCGGCTCCGCCTCAACCCGCCAGCTCACGTCCAGCCGCGACCTTGCCGTCAGGTGGCCCTCGAGCTTCGTTGGCCGGCCTTCCTTGAACGCGATCGGTTCGAGCCCGGCCGACGCATCCACAACGCGCTGGGGGACGTCGATCTGGAACTGCGTCTGCGCTGCCTCGGGAATCGCCAGCTCCAGCCGGTAGCCGTCCCCCGAGGCCTTCAGGCGAGCCAGGAGATCAACCCGTACCGTATGCTGGCCCTTCCCGCGCAGTTCGACCTGCCACCCCTTGCCCTTGAGGTCGCGCACATCGAGCTTGCGCTCCCCCTCGCGCACCTCGATCAGCATGTTTTCATCGAGTCGGATCGGCACCCACGCCGGCGAATCCACGGTGCTGGTGATGCCGAATTCGATGACGAGCTTGGCGAGGTCTTTCTCCGCGCTGCCGCGCACGCGGACGGAATCGACCACCGCGGCCGGAGGTACCATCAGAGGAGCCGGTTCGCGGGGGCTCTCGCCTTCGTTCTGCGTGGCGCCACGTTTGAGGATGAAGTCCGGGTGGCCCAGCTTCTTCAGGAACTCCTCCCAATCGGCAGACTTCACGAAGATCTTGATGTCGCTCGACGCGTCGGGCGCAGCCGGTGGCTCCTCTCCCGCGGGCGCCGTCCTCAGACAGAGCACGACGGTGAGTACCAGCACGCGTGGAACCCAGAACGCGGAAGATCGAAGCAAAGTTGCGAAACCTTATGGAAGAAGTGAGCGCGCGCGTTCCTCGAAGAAGCTGACTTGTCACAAACGGAGGGTGAGCAACGCTCTCAGAGTCTGACCCAAAGCGCGGGAAGCGTGGAAATGGGGACTGGCTCCGGACGTCTTCGGACGGTGCCTGTCCCCATTTCCACGCTTCCCGCTCCGCCAGAAAACGGGGACAAGCACCTCGAAGACTCGGAGCCAGTCCCCGTTTTCCGGCTCCGCTCCACTTCCGGGAGAGACTCTCAATGCGTCCGACCCCCCAAGGTGCGGGGCGCGGTCTCGGCGCTCGTCTAACTATAACATGCCGGAGAGCGACCCGCCACGACCCCACTTGCCCGACCCGCAAGGTCAGCGACTCGTGCCTCCCTCGGCGAGCCCCCGCCGAGCCTCCTCCAATGCGGCCAGCGACTCATCATGAACGCGGGTGTTCGTCGCGAGGATCTCCTCGCCGTAGAGATCGTAGGCGGCTCCCGAGAGGTTCGACACCGTCCCCCCGGCCTCGCGCACCAGGACCACGCCCGCCGCCGCGTCCCATGGGTTCATGAACGTCGCATAACACACATCGAACCCACCCGCCGCCAAGAGTGCCAGGTTCAGGGCCGACGACCCGGTTCTGCGCACCGAGTGCGTCCCCGTCGAGAACCGACGGAAGTAGGCCATCTGAAGATCCGCCGATTCTGGGAAGTCGGTGGGGATGGCCGTGGCGATCAGGCACGCACTGAGCTTCTCGGCCGCGCTCAACCGAAGCGGTTGGCCGTTGCGCGTTGCCCCGTGTCCCTCCGCAGCGCTATACATCTCATCCGACAACGGGTTGTAGACCACGCCAACCACCAGTTTCCCAGCGTGCTCCAGGGCGATGGACACCGCCCAGAACGGAAACCCGTGCGCAAAGTTGATCGTCCCGTCGAGCGGGTCCACCACCCAGCGCCAGGGGCACGCGAGGTCGGGCTCCCCCCCTTCTTCTTCACCCAGCAGCGTGTGGTCAGGAAACGCACTCAGAATGCGGTCGGCGATCAGCTTCTGGCTGGCGAAGTCCGCATCCGTGACGAGGTCCCCCGGCTTCTTCTCTCGCGCCGAGACCCTCCCGTACGCGTCCTTCAATAACGCGCCGGCCTCCCGCGCCACGGCCTCGGCAACTTGCAGAAACGGTCGATAGTCGACGCTCATTGTTCCGGCTCGTCCTTATGTCTCTCAGAGGTTTCCGGATCGGAGGATGGAGAAGGGCAGATGGCAAATGCAAGTTGGCAAATGGCAGACCTCAACTTACGGGAAGTTTGAACCCTGGTTCCGCACGCCATCGACACCTTTATTCCCAACGACTACCGACGGGCCGTCCTCAATCCGCCATGTCGCATCCGCCATCTTGCATCCGCCATCTCGCATCTGCCAATCCCAACCCACCCCGCTTTGTAAAAATAGACAAAGCACACAAAATAATTTGGCGCCCCCGCCTTCATTGGGAATATTTCGGTGGCGGAGCTTTTGCCGAGCACGGGAGCACAAGAGCGGCCCCGCCGAGGTGGATTGCACCGGGAGTTATCATCAATGTACGTCTGGGAACTGGTCTCCTGCCGTCTCCGCGTGGACGGCTGGCAGGTCTGGCACACGACGCGGACCGACAATTACGGGCCGATTTATACCGTTCATCTCCGGCGCTCGGGCGTCGTTTACGAGGTGAGCGGCCCGACACTCACCGAGGCGTACGCCGCCGCGGCGAAGCAGGCCCGGCAGGTTCTGAACATTCCGAGCCCCGCGCCAGCCCCGCATTTCGGACGGACCCCGGCAGGAGTCCGCGCGTAGCAGCCCTCCAACATGAACCAAATCATCCCGTTATCATGCTTTCGAGCATGGCGACGGGATGTTGTTCTTTCGAAATCTCTCACTCATTGCGCGAGCGCCCAAACGTTCTCTCCTATAGCTCATGCCCGACCTGCGAGAACGACTCGATGGAAACGCGACATCCCGTTGCCAGTCGCCCGCCGTCCTCTCAAGATTCAAGCAAGGCCAGCGCCAGTGCCAACGAGTCCAACCGCACCGCCGTTGTATCAGCACGTGACATGAAGACGACGGGGACTGACGTCCCGCGCAACACCCCTCCAAATCGACAATCGGCCGTATACATGATAGCCTTCACCGTCAGATTGGCCGACAACAGGTTCGGAAAGAGTAGTACGTCCGCCGCGCCAATGACCGGCCCAGCGAGCCGTTTCTTGTCGCCCGCGCTGGGTGCGTAGGCCAGGTCGAACGAGAGCGGTCCTTGCACGACGCAGCCAGGGAACTCCCCGCGCTCGCCCCGGCGCTGGAGTTCCGCGGCATCGAGGGTCTCGGGCATCGCATCCTTGACCGACTCCGATGCCGCCATCACGGCCACGCGTGGTTCCGCGACTCCCAGGGCGTGAGCCATCCCGACCGCGCTGCACAACAGGTCGATTCGCGCGGGGAGATCGGGCCGGATCATGATGCCTGTATCGGTCAGAAGGAACCTGCGGCTGTCACGCAGGATCTCCATCAACACGAACTGCCCGATCACTCGGTCGGTCCGTAGTCCGTGCTCCGGGTCGAGCACCGCACGCATGAGAGCGGGCGTATCAATCCGACCCTTCATGAGCAAGCTCGCGAGTCCGTTTCGCACTTGCGAGACCGCGGCGGTACCGACCTCATCCGGCTCTGCCGCGACGATCGTGAACGGCGACAGGTCGATCCCGTGTTCCTCCGACGTCCGCCGGATCGCCTCCTCCGGACCGACAACCGTCGGCACAACCCACCCGCGCGCGGCGGCCTTCTGCAAGGCTTCCAGAACCGTCGGTTCGTCGCCCCCCGCCGCCACCACGGTGACTGGCCCACCTCGAGCATCGGCGCGTTGCCACAACGCTTCGAAGCCCGGCAAGCTCATGACGCGCCGCCTTGCCGCTCCGCCCAGCGCGGCGGGCGTTTTTGGAGGAACGCGGCGATGCCCTCCTGCGCATCGTATTGCAAGGCATTCGCCGTCATCACATCGACCGCCCGCTCGTACGCCGCGGGTTCATCCAGCTCACGCAGGTCATAAAACGCGCGCTTGCCCAGAGCAATGACCGTGGGACTCTGCGCCTGGATCGCCGCCACGAACTCGTCCACCGCCTGATCGAGCTCGCCGATCGGGACGACACGATTGACGAGTCCGAGTTCCCTCGCCCGCTGCGCCGAGATCGGTGCACCGGTAAAGAGCATCTCCAGGGCCGCCTTGTCGGGGACCGCCCTCACAAGCGGCACCATGGGCGTTGTGCAGAACAGGCCGATCTTGACTCCCGGCGTCGCGAACGTCGCCTGCTCGGCTGCAACCGCGAGGTCGCACGCCGCCACGAGCTGGCACCCCGCCGCCGTCGCGACCCCTTGCACGCGCGCGATCACCGGCTGCGGCAGCCGCCTCAGCCCGAGCATCACCCGCGAGCACCTGGCGAAGAGACCGCGATAGTCGGCCTCTGACCGGCCCGACATCTCACCCAGATCGTGTCCCGAACAAAACACGGGCCCCCTCGCGCCAATCACAACGACGCGAGCCGAGGCATCATTCGCGATGACGGGGAGGACCTCTTCGATGGCTCCAAGCAACGACTCCGACAGCGCGTTTCGCTTCTCGGGCCTGCTGAGCGTGAGGTGGACCACTCCCGAGCGGTCCTCCACCTCAAGTCCTGCGGCCCGAGTTGCGGCGCTGGCCATCGAAGTCTTCCCGGCCCTGAAAGGGCCAAACAGGAAAGCCCAGGGCAACGCCCTGGGTATTGATGTCATAAATATGATTTTGCCCTGAAAGGGCCGCATCCTAACCTGTTCCGCCCTTTCAGGGCGGGCGGAGTGGGGGATGCCGGACGCTCCCCAGGGCGCTGCCCTGGGCTTTTCTGTTCGGCCCCTTCAGGACCAACAATATCGACAAATCGACTAAAATGACTCTCTAGACAGATTACCGCGTCAACGGCTTGTAACGGATCCGGTGCGGCTGATCCGCGTCCGTCCCGAGCCGCTCGTGCTTCTGCGCCTCGTACGCCTGGTAGTTCCCATCGCACCAGACGACCTGGCTATCCCCCTCAAACGCGAGGATGTGCGTCGCGATGCGGTCGAGGAACCAGCGGTCGTGGCTGATCACGACAGCACAGCCACCGAAGTCGAGCAGAGCTTCCTCGAGGGCGCGGAGCATGTCGACATCGAGGTCGTTCGTCGGCTCGTCGAGCAGAAGCAAGTTCCCACCGCTCTTGAGGAGCTTCGCCAGGTGAACCCGGTTGCGCTCACCGCCTGAGAGGTGCGCAACCTTCTTCTCCTGGTCCGGCCCCTTGAAGTTGAACTGTGCGACATACGCGCGGGCCGGCACCTTCCGCTTGCCGAGCACCACCTGGTCGACCCCGCCGGTGATCTCCTGAAAGATCGTGTTCTCCGGGTTCAGGGTGTCTCGGTTTTGATCGACGTAGGAGATGACCACCGTATCCCCAACGCGCAGGCTTCCCTCGTCGGGCTTCTCCTGGCCGACGATCATGCGAAACAGCGTCGTCTTCCCGGCCCCGTTGGGCCCGATGATTCCGACGATCCCGCCCGGTGGGAGGCGGAAGTTCATGTCCTCGACCAGCAGGACGTCCCCATACCCCTTGCGTACGTGCTCGGCCTCCACGACGAGGTCCCCGAGGTGCGGCCCTGGCGGAATCTGGAGCACAATGGCCTCATCGCGCTTATCAGCCTCCTGGGTCGCAAGCTGCTCGTAGCGCGTCAGTCGGGCGCGGTTCTTGGCGACCCGGGCCCTGGGGGCCATGCGCACCCACTCCAACTCACGGGCCAACGTTTTGCGACGCGCACTTTCCTGCTTCTCTTCGAGGGCCAACCGCGCCTGCTTCTGTTCAAGCCACGACGAGTAGTTCCCCTTCCACGGGATCCCTTGTCCCCGGTCGAGCTCGAGGATCCAACCCGCGACGTTGTCGAGGAAGTAGCGGTCGTGGGTCACCGCGACCACGGTCCCCGGATACTCCTGGAGGTGCCGTTCCAGCCACGCGACGCTTTCGGCGTCGAGGTGGTTCGTCGGTTCGTCGAGCAACAGGATATCCGGCCTCTGAAGCAGGATCTTGCACAACGCCACGCGCCTGCGCTCGCCGCCCGACAGACTGCTTACGTCCGAATCGCCCGGCGGCAGCCGCATCGCGTCCATGGCGATCTCGATCCGGCGGTCGAGGTCCCACCCTTCCGCGGCCTCGATCGCGTCCTGAACCTTGCCCTGCTCCTCGAGCAGCTCGTCCATCTCGTCCGGTTCGAGCGGCTCACCGAGCCTGGCATTGATCTCGTCGAACCGCGTGAGCAGGCTGCG
Source organism: Singulisphaera sp. (assembly GCA_027451445.1). Classification (GTDB taxonomy): domain Bacteria; phylum Planctomycetota; class Planctomycetia; order Isosphaerales; family Isosphaeraceae; genus DAIDJG01. The sequence continues at coordinate 13,056 of DAIDJG010000365.1, read as the reverse complement.
CGTCGCAATCACGGCCTGCTCGACATTCCCGCGCACGTCAACGCTGGGATCGAGCATCGGCTCCTGCGGCACGTAGCCAATCGACACTCCGGACGCCGGCCGCGCGGTTCCGAGGAAGTCCTTCTCCACGCCCGCCATGATCTTCAACAGCGTACTCTTGCCCGCCCCGTTTCCTCCCAGCACGCCGATCTTGGCCCCGGGGTAAAACGAGAGCCAGATCCCCTTGAGGACGTCTTTCTTCCCGTACGCCTTGGACAGATTCTCGATCGTAAAGATATATTGTGGCGGCATTCCCAACCCCAAGCGGCTGACCTCGTCCCGCCGACCGCTCCGTGCGGCCGGCAGCACGCGTTCTCGTCCTCTATAGTAGACCCAAGCTCAGGCCGGTGCATAGCCTGCTTCCCGCACTCATTGTCGCAGCGAAAGCACCCGGCGCCGCTGGAGATTGTAATCGCGACTTCTCACGCTTACCTGGCTCGTGTTATGATAACGAATGGGCTCGAAAGCGCTGGCGACACAAGGGCGAAGGCGTAGCCGTATGAACAGTCGCGAGATCAACACGGGGGTTTCCCCATCACTTTCCGAAACCGGGCGGCCCAATCCGCGCCCGGTCCGGGTCGATTCGGTAGGGCGGATCTTCGAGTTAACGGGCGAGCAAATCGTGATGCCCGGCCTTGAGCCCGAAGCCGTACTCGAAGGGCTTGCCGATTTTGAGGCTGGGCGTTATCGCCCTCTCGAAGAAATCCTGGCAAATCGCCATCATGAGCTTTGAGATCGCGCTGACACGGAAGGCCGAAGCCGACTTGGCGCGCTTACCGGCAGTGCTTCAAGAACACGTAAGCAACAAGCTTCTGGAATTGCGGACGCTCCCCAGTGGGAAGCGTCGCGCTGTCGTGTCACCCCCGTTCCCGCCTGGCGGCATGATTTATGAGTTCGCTTATCTTGTGGCGGGCCATCGATATCAGGCGATGGTGTTTTATCGCTTCGCGCAGGACGAATCCACTCTGGTTGTGACCGACATCGGATACACCGACCTGGAAGTTTCCCCATAGTCATCGCCTCGTGTCCGAATGAGTCGGGCAGTCTTCGAGCGCGTTCGGGGTAGGCGATTGTTGGCTCGGGCGATCTCCATCTCGCCGAATCTTGCCCTCCGAACCCTTGAATGCCCCGCGTAAGTTTGGTAAAAAAACCGTGCTCCGCCACTTCATCGCTGTGGCCCCAAGAAGGCTGCGGTGTCATTCAGTTGGTTAGAGCAGCGGAATTCCCACCCAGTTCCTTTTTTCCACGGCCTCAACGCCGTGACCTCCTTGAGGCGGCGGCGTAGCTCAGTTGGTTAGAGCAGCGGAATCATAATCCGCGTGTCGGGGGTTCGAGTCCCTCCGCCGCTATTTGCTTCAGAGAAGCTCAAGTCCTCTCCGCACGGCCCAAAAGCCACGAAATCCAGCAACTCCCTCGCTGGGGAATCTTGCCCCTCAATGCCAGACAATGGCACCTCAGGAACCTGGTTCACTGGCCGAGCACTGCCAATGGCAGGAAGGGCGTTGAGAGCCTCAGTTTGATCGGACGTCTTGGCGTGGGTGTAGCGGTCCATCGTCAGCGTAATCGTCGAGTGACGCGCCAACGTTTGAGCGGTTTTCGGTGCAGCCCCACTTTGCGCTAACCGCGTGATGTAGGTATGACGCAAGGCGTGGAAATCACCAAACCGGCCCAAGGCGTCCTTATAGGGCACCAAAGCCGTCTCCAGGTCGAGCCGCAACATGGCCGCACACTTCTCGGGCAACGCGAATACCGGCTGTCCAGCCTTCTTGCCATCTAGCCAGCTCCGCAGAAGCTCGGCCAGGTCGGAACGAATGGGCTGCACGTCATCGCGACGACGCTTGGAGTAAGCCGCCCTGACCGTCACCGTGGGGGGATTATCATCGAGATTGAATGATTCAGGGGTCAACGTGCGGATTTCGTTAGCCCGAAAGCCCGTTCCAACCGTGAGGTGGTAGAGCATCGCTCGTTCTGGGCCTGTCATTTCGAGGATGTCGGGTCCACTTTGAGCTGCGGCCAGGATACGGCTAAGCTCGTCCTCGGTAAACGCTCGCCTCGGGTGCTTCCGATCCGTCTGAGCGTTAAAGGTTTCCAGCGGTGCCAGCGAGTAATCGCGTGCCCTTCCATCCTTCCACAACCACCTCGAGAACCCCTTGATAGCCCGAATGTAGTGGTTGCAAGTTTCAAGGGAGAGCTTCTCCTCGCGTAACGTCATCACGGCGGTCTGAATGCGAGAGGTTACCAAGTCGGATATACGCGTAGCCCCAGCAACCTCTACGAGCCGCTTAGCTCGCCCCTGGTAGAGGTCGACGTGCTTCTCGGTGTTGCCCTTGGCGACCAAGACCGCTTGAAACTCGACCAAGTGTTCGGATAGAGGCCTGGCTTCATGATTCCTGTAGGCTTCGGCCTTTAGGTCGATCAAACCGATCTTTCGAAGAGCAACGTCGCTTTCGAGCTTTCGGGCCATCGCTTCTGTCGCGGCTTTATCGGGGCACCCCTTCTTCGTTCGTGGCCGTCCCTCGTGGTCCACATAACCGATGTACCATGATGAACCTTTTCGTTTCTTGTCCCGCGTCCTCTTGTAAATACTCGCCATCACCGACCTCCTTCAGAACTTGGACAACGTTCTTCAACCCACTTCAGGAGCTCTTGATAGCTCCATCGCTTAGCCTTGCCACCTATTGCGATTGGTTTCGGCATTTTACCCGAACTACTGAACCGCCATATGGATCGGACACTAAGCCCGGTCATCTCGGCGACCCCTTCGACTTCGATTAGAAGAGGGGGCAGCGTGCTTGCGTCTGACGCCATCAAGCCAGCCTTTCTTACTTAATTAACCGGCCACACTGTAGGTCGATGGCCACTGTCCGGAAAAGGGCGTGTACACGCCGAAGATGAGGAGCAAGAGAGGTGTCGCGGAGCGTGCTGGAGAGAGGACATCGAGTTCCCTGACGTTGAACAAGAATTCAAGCCACACTTTTCCATTTGACCACGACTTCTAGCTGCGTCAAGGGTCAACTCACCCAAAAAACAGGTGGAATTAGCAGGGAAATGGATGTGCTCGCGCGTTCCTTGCATCGCGCCCGCACCTGCGACGCATAAACAAGAGTGCGTAAATGTGGAGCGCGGTTAACACTGTTAACCAACTTTTCGCAAGGCGCGTAGGAAGCTTTGCAATGCAAAGCAATCTACAATACAAAGTGTTCACGGCCGATACGTGGGCGTTCCTACCGTTACGAAGCTCGCCTCAATGCCGCGATGTGGCAAAGCGGCCTAGCTCCACTCCACAATGGACAGAAACTGAACAGAAAAGTGCAATCTAGTCAGGAGACGCCAGAGAACCCGCCCGGCACTCATTCAAAAAACTAGCGTCCCCTCAAGTATCTCTCGGAGCGCGCCCATCACCGCGTCCGCATCCTCCTGCGGCAAAACCACTCCATCCTTCAAACGCAAGTAATTGGCTCTGAGGCTGATCGGGAGCCGCTCGTCGATGAGCTCCAGGATTTCTTGCGTCTCGACGTCCGCCGTCGTTGAGACGCTCGTGGCGGGACTCTCATCGGGCTCGCTCGGTGCTGCTCGATTCATCAGTTGCTGTTTGGCCCGGTTTCGTCTCGACCATCTCTCGTATCGCTCGCAGGGGGCGTTTGTGCCGGTGCAGAATGTGCCGTGGTGACAGGTCTTGCATGGGGCGTCCGCACGCTTCAGTTTGTCTCGCTTCAAGTTCAAAAAACGATTTTTTATGTGGGTGTAGAGAAAGTTCTCGAGTGGGCGACTGGGGTCGTAGACTTCTTTCTCGAGGGCCTGAAGGGCGAACAATCGACCATATTGCTTCAGGTCGTCGAGATCCAGATGGCCAAAAATGTGCAACGGGGCAAGGGTGGCCACCGCTCGTTCAATCGCCTCAAGCACTTCAGCTTCGGTTTTGCCGGGAACAGGTTTCATCGGGGGTACCTCCCGAGAACCTACCCCAGACCCACGCAGGGCTCGTTTAAGCAGGGAAAGTTGTGTCGTACCTTCCGTTGCGGGCACCATTCGAGGCATGGCGGCCGGGTTCCGATCTGGACAACTGACGACTAAGGCGTGAGAATAGGCGACTGTGGACGGTTGCAATGGCCTCGCCGAGGAGGTGGTCCGTGGGCGAATTCGATGATGTCAACCCGAAGGAGCTTGGGGAAACCGCCGAGCAGAAGCGAGCTGCGATGCAGCAGGAACGAGCGGACGCAGCCCGCAAGGAACGCGAGGAAGCAACCCGTCGAGCAACCGAGCGGGCAGTATTATTGGAAGAGGCCGAGAACCGAACGGTCGAGCTCTTTAGCCTCCTGGGAGCAGCGTTCCGAGGAAACAAAATGAGCATCGATCAGAAGCTGGTCGTCGAGCGAACCGGCTCGCGACCCGATGGCATTGGGCAGTCGCGGCTCGATGAGAAACCAGCGTGGATCGTTATCCGGGCCGATGGAACCTCGCTCAGCCCACGCCACAAACCAGCCATCCACTTCAGCCCGGAGTACGTTCTTGCCGCCAGGTGCGGGGTCAAGACGAAGTACGAACTGCTGGTCTATCCCATTGAACGGCAAGACCAAACGGTCAGCTTCGCCACGGATAGTCGCGACGAGTTCCTCAAGCGGATTCAGGACGAGGTGGCGGGCCGATGAAGCTTCCTGCTGAAGGACGCAAAATATGTATATTCACGAGGGCTACGACACAGCCCAGATCTGCCCGAACGGTCACGTCACCAACAAGATGGCAGCGAGTTCACCGGAATTCTGTCAGCCATTTTGCGCCAAGTGTGGAGAGGCTACTATCACCAGTTGCCCGTCCTGCAAGGCCTCGATCCGTGGGATTTACCACTCGCCTGGAGTCATCGGCTTTTTCAACTATAGTCGCCCGGCGTTCTGCTTCAAATGCGGGAGCCCGTTCCCTTGGACGGAGAGGAAGCAACTGGCAGCGATCGAACTGTTTATCGAAGAGACGATGAACGAAACCGATCGCGCCGAGTTCCGCGAAAGTGTCGCACAGATCGCCAGGGACACGCCCCAGGCCCAGCTTGCCTCTCGACGGATCAATCGCCTTCTCGGGAAGATAGGCAAAGAAACCGCCTCGGCAATTCGAGACATCCTGGTCGACATCGCGAGCGAGGCAGTGAAGAAGCTCTTGATGCCAGGCAAGTAACGGGATATCGCAACGCCCCAATTTAGACAAGGATAGAAACAATTATGGACACGATTGAGCAAGAACTGCAGAAGATGCTGGGATATGATGTCGAGGCACTCGCCCGCGAGGAGGACTTCGGCAAATTGGGATTTCACGATTCCGTCCCCACGGCACGAAGAACACAAAAGTTCTATGCCATCTTCCCTTTATCAGCCCTGCCAGAGATGCCAGATCGTTACAGAAGCGTTTTACAACAACGACTTCAGAACGACCTCCAACATTTCAATACAATTAAAAGCTTAAGTTCTCATCAAAGCACCAACCAACAGAGCATGCAACAGTTTAGACAAGAATTCACAACGAATTATGACGAAACAGTTCATCAATTAATGCCGGTCCTCTGCTTTGCGTTGCTCAGGGTTGGTGACGTCAATCGCCTGGAAGCCGAGGGGCGAACCAAGATCGAAGAAATCACGAAGCAAGTTACCGATACCTCTCAACAGATCGCGACGAAGCTCGAGGAAGTCGAGAAGGTTCTGGCTGATGCGAAGGAGGCTGCCGGACTCACTGCGGTCACGACCCAGGCGACCTTCTTCGAGTCTGAGGCGAATGAGCACGCTGCTGCCGCCTCCTCTTGGAAGCGTTGGACCATCTTCACGGCAGTCGTGATCCTCATTGCTGCGGCCGTGACGCTCCCCCTCCATAAAATACCCTGGCTCGAACCGAAAACGCCGATCGACAGCTATCAGCTCATCGCCAGCAAGCTCCTCCTCTTCGCGGTGCTGTCCTACATGCTCGTCCTGTGTGCCCGAAACTTCATGTCCCACAAACACAACGTCGTCGTGAACAAGCACAGGCAAAATGCCCTTCAGACGTTCAAGGCCCTGGCGGACGCCGCGACCGACGACAAGATGAAAGACGTCATCCTCACGCACGCCTCGGCCTGTATCTTCTCTCCTCAGGAGACTGGGTACACGAAGGCAGCAGGGGGTGGGGTGGATAGCAAAACGGTGTTCGGGTTGATCTCGACAGCAGCGAAGGGTAGTGAGTGATTGCGTGAGTCGATCGAAGGGACGATAGAAGCGAAGCGGACCCTGAAAGGTTGCTATGAAGCCGATTCCCGACGAGTTGACTGGATTGGAAGCCGTTAAGAAGGTGCTAGACCAGGGCTACATGATTGAATACGAATTCGATGATAGTTTGCATGCCATTCGCTTTCAAGCGAAGCTCAGACGGTTCCCCGTTGGATCTGCGGCCTTTTATTTCAGCAATGAGAGCAGGACGGGGCACATGGAGCGAATAGCTGTCTACGAGGGCCACCGTCGCAAAGGTATTGCCGATGCAATGATGGTTTGCGCGAAGTGTCTAACCAAATGCGAACCTGTCCCGGCAATCTCGCAAACCGCCGAAGGTAGGGCCTGGTGGAACCGACCGAATCTTCCATGGAGAGGGAACGATGTGTGCGATCCAGCCGCGTTAGCGGGCGGAACGAGGCCGTAGAGCGTCCGAGACTGAAGCGAAACCGTGGAAGCACCGACCCGCGAAGCGAACGCGATCGCGCAGGCTACGTTTCTGCGACCTTCGTTCGCTTGACCTTGCCAGACCGGCACATTGGTTAGATGACAATAGAATCGGACGGCTTTCCAATATCTCGCTTTGAAGGAGGCTTCGAATGGATGAGAAAACGATGTCCGAGGCCCTTGACGCAGTCCACGACGTTGCGGTGGGTCTGCTCAAGCACGACACGCCTGAGGAAGTCAGAGAAGGACTACAACTCATCATCTCCATCGCCCGGTACAAGTTCGATGTTCGCACGAAAGACGAGGTGGCACGGAGCGACGGGTCAAACTGGCCGATTGTTTAGTGAGCGGGCGCGCCGGGGTTCTCCCCGCGTCAATCGGGGGTGAGACGGAATCCGCCGCACCCTCGCGACCTTCAGTTCGGTTCGACTGGTTTGTCCATTGGCCTCGTCTCGTGGGGGCGAGGCGATGGGGGATGTGGCGGGTCAAGCCGCCCAGGCATCTCGGTTTCGTGTGTGCCTTCCGTGACATCATCGGGGTCGGGAGCGAGAGCTCCGCCTTCACCTTCCCAGATGATCAATGCGAGTTCATCGTCGGCGAGCATTAGCAACCTCCTAGGTGCATTGGAGAGACCTGTCTGCTTTGACTGATCAGTCCAATAGATTGCTAATCGGTTGCCGCACCGCGTTCCCTTTGTAGTTTTTTCAAATAATAATCGTTAATTCTATATATTATAATATTATAAAATCACCTAAGTTATTACAATCGTTAGGGTTGGGTTATTCTCGATCTTGACTAATGCTTCTAATTCCCGGCGTTTGCTCATTGTTTTAAAGGCAGCCGCAGCCACCGTAGCAAATCCGGCGCCGACGCATCTATGATAAGCAAAAACTTTCCTATTTATTTCGGTAGAACTAGAGCGATTATCCGACAACGTACTCTTCCGGCTTCGTGAGAATCAACGGCGCTACTCGGTGTGGAAGCACACCTGCAACCCATCCGTCTTCCCGAAGTCCTTGTCCCGCTGAGCCTTAGCAGGGAAGTGTCATCGTGTCGCACCGAGCCATCCAGCGGCCGAGCAGCAAGGATCTTGGTCTGATACGCACGACCGTCCAACCCTCTTCCGCCACGTCCGCCTCCGATATCTCGGCATCTTGAGGTGCATGAGCAGCCGGTTCCAGCAGGTTGGTGGGAGGTCATTGGCGAAGCCGACGCCGAGGAGCTCCGGGGCAGGAGATGTGGGAAGCTGCTCGATGGAAGTAAACAGACGATTATAACTAATCTGCGATAATGTCCGCGTTCCATGTCAGATCAAGGTATCGGAATAGACGAACAAATCGATTTGACTATTCGGGCGTGGATGTTCCAATCAATAAGTTCCAGGATTATTCGATCGCGGTGGAGACACGCGTAGCGATCAGAATGGGCAAGATTTGGCTTAACTCAGATCGAAGCCCCGGAGTGTCGCGCCTCCTCTTCTACCAACGACATAAGAAGCTCGTTGACTTTTTCGCCAATACGAGGATCAATCTCGACTCCTATTTCTTTTAACGCCTTGATTGCCTCGACCATGACTTTGAGTCGCTCAGTTCGTAGTCGGTACATCTCCAGATCGGGGGCAAGCGGAGCCTTCTCGTTCTTAATCTCCGCTCCAAGCGCAGCTCCGTCGATCATTCTAAGCCACTCGTTCCACTCAGTGGAAAACCGAGTGAAACGGCCAAACGTTTGTTTACGCGAGCGTTGAGCGTCCACCAAGCAAGCCGCTCCAATCCACTCGATCAGGGGAGCATACCGGAACCGGGTGGCCTGGAGAACTCTTTCTGGATCGGACGGCTGTAAAACACCGGCTACACCGACGATCCAACGACCATAATTAAGCCGATTTAGTCTAGGAAGGGCCTCGGCCTCGGACGTTCGAAGAACGCTCTCAGACTCTTCGCCGAAGAAGAAAGCATCGTGTACCATGCCATCGGCCGAGTTTTTGTAGAAGGCTTCGGCCACGAGAGGGGAAACGAGAAGCATCGATTTGCCGGTGCCAGAAGCCCCGACAATTTGTACATGCCGATCCGCGATTAGTTCGTCCTTGAGCAGCGAAATCAGCGTATCGCGACCAACGAACGTCGGATGGTTTTTGAGTTCGGTCATGATCGAGACATTGGCATCGCCAACCACCATCTGAGTCCGCATATCGGCTTCGCCCTCGTTGTCTTCAGGGCTGGCCTCATACGAAACACGACCGACTGTCTCAGAGAACTGTATTGATTGATCGGCGACCGCGCTGCGCCAGCGAAAGAACCACACGAAGAACCGATGGCCTATACCGCGAAGCCAACCGAGTGGACTAATCGACGACGACAAGAATCCACCAGCGATTTTGCCGTCCTCGCAAAACCGGAGGTAGAGGCGAACCTCATCGTCGGTCAATTCCGTGAGACCAACCATTTGCAGCAAATCAAGGACCGTCGTGCTCATTTGCTTTCCGCCACCTTGACGCCAGGGGCGTCCTCGCGTGACCCAGCCACAACGGGCACAGGCTGAACAGCGGGCGATAGGGGCTGATTAGAAAGTCCATCTATCGCTCCCCGAGCCGCACCCCAGAGTGATAACAGCACGCTACTCGTGACCTTCTCACGGATGAATTGAGCGGCAAAACCCCACGACAACCCCAGCACAAAAGCAAGGCAGGCTCGATAGGATACAGACCCACCTGTTAGGGGAAGCGAGAGGAAAAAACCCACATTCATCCCCCCAAAAGTGTCACAAAATATTCTCCTCTTTAATTTTGATTGATATTTTTCCTCTTTCCAACAATGTAGGAACCAAGTCATACCGCCAGCCGCAGCGGCCACGGCGTACGGCAGCATGGTAAAACAGGCTGTTTCCATCGCAGTCCAGATCGACTGAGCGTTGTCCAACAGAGCGACCTTTTCAATAAGTGGAATCCGATCTCAAATCGCCATCCGGACCAAGTCTTCCTTATAATAGCGACAATCTGAAACGAGCGACACTGGTTTTTCAAGAATATGAGTTTCAATTCTCTGAGAACAGCCTCTTCAGCTCATCTGCCAGCCCATACCTCGGCAAAGTGCCACGCTCATCCCTTCCGTCTCGTATTCGACTGGTGCGTCAGCGAACGTCGTGATTTCCGGATCAAGGTCACGATAGACCGCCTTCAGGCAGGTCGTGACCGACTCCTCGCCCCATTCGCCGATGCTGGTGCGGGCGAGCTCGGCCGTGAAGCCCTCTCGAGGGTACTCGGAAATCAACTCCTCAGCCACCTTCTCGATCACGGTCGGGTCGTCGTCACCACTGATTAGGCCATCCCAGTAGGCGTGTAGATTCGACCCACGTCCGCCGCTCCCACGCGGACTCGGGAACCGCACGCTGTTCCCGCCACGGTCGCCCTCGGGCAACGCTTTCGAGAACCGAGCCACGGCGTGCAGCGGCATGTGAACGTCACCGGCCTGGTGAAAAATCCAGGTCAGATGAAGGGCGCGGTCCTCAGCCAAGATCTTCCGGTCCTTGACCTGTCGGAGATGGGCCAAGTACGAGTTCAACACGTTTTCGCCGTCGAGCGGCGGTAGAACCTTGTTACCCTCGGCGAACATGATCCGGAAGTTGACGTAATGGGCGGGGGATCGGCCGTACTTTGACCATTGTCCACCTCTGGCGTCGTCCGGGAATACGCTGGCGTTGTAGAACAGGTTCAACCGCTCGTCGGGTCCATTACTCGAGCGCCTGGCCCACAGTTCGGCATAGGCGAGATGGGCCTTGAGGGCGTCGGCCACCTTCGCCCTTGTCGCCTCGTCGAGCTGGCGATAGGCAATCGAGGCGTTAACCTTGTGGCCAGGGCTGTTCCATGCATGTGACGCAGCCGATACGCCCAGAACCATACCAGCAACAAGAAAGACCACGAGTCGGTTATGGCTCCGCATGGAAAGCGTCTCCGTGGGCTTTTTGGGGTTGGCGAGGCGGCTACTGTGGTAAGTCGAGTCAGACTGGATGTCGACGCTGTAGGCTCGCCTCGTCTGGAATCTCAACGAAAACTCAGAATGAGCAGGGAAGTGTCATCGGCTGTGCGGATTCGGAAGACATCGCATCCAGGCAGCAAGGGTTCGACCTCAACCTTGCACCGAAGACCGGGGGTCGCTAAACTTTTGAATAGGTTGGCGAGGGCGCGTACCTCCATCGGCGAACGGTTCTTCGGCCAGCAGATTTCCAGAGGGCAAGGAACATGTCGACCACCAGACCTTTGCCAAAGACCGTTCTTCAGCGAATGTTTCTTAAAACTCTTCATGAACATAAAAATCGAAACGGCAAATACACGGCAAACTCGTCTGGGGTGGACAACATCCTCGCATCCACGCTGCCAAATCATTTTGGCTTAGGCCGACTCACTGAAGAAGAGGTCGCCCTCGCTCGTCGCGGTGTCTTCGAACTGGAAAGAGACGGATATCTGGTCGAGGACCCAACTCAACAATCCGACAACTTCAAGGTTCTTTCGGACAAAGGCCTGAGCCTCGTCGAGCAGGAATTGGAGGACATGAGAATCTCCTCTGTGGACATCGGAAGCCTGCTCACAAACGAGATTCTCCTGCACAAGGTCAGGGATGATTTCATCGCGGGAGAATATGAGACGGCCATCATCAAGGCGTTCAAGATGGTCGAGGAAGGAGTGAGAAAGAAGGCTGGATTGGGTCCAAATGACCATGGCAGGGACCTGTTGACCAAAGCGTTCAACTCCAAGAACGCAATACTCAAACACCCTGAGGCCAAAACACCAGCGGAGGCTGAATCGCTTTTCTTCCTCATGGTAGGCGGCTATGGTTGGTATCGGAACCCCGCGAGCCACCGAACGGTGCAGTACGCGAATGATCAACAGGCCGCTCAGATCCTGGGCTTTGCCAATTTGCTGCTCGACATGAACGATCAATGCAGCGTGTAGACTACCCTCCGGTAACAGCACACTTGAGAATCCTCGCACGAATTCCCATGTGTTCGCCGATGCATGGCTAAAAGGCCCCTGGAGCCTGAGCGGGGACAGGGCGCTATGCCTGAGTGACTCTCCGCGTGCGGGCGTAAGCATCTTGGGTGCGATGCGCGACCCGACCCGGAAACTTGTTGCGACCATCATCTCGCCCTCATATCTTCGATGTGTGCGTGGCTCGTCCGCACCATGGAATCGCGGAGGCAAATCGTCGTGGTCGTGGTCAATTGCCCGCGTTGCGGAAGACAAGCGTCGCTCGATGTCAGCGGCTCCCAGGCGAGCTGCCTGACGTGCCAACTCGTTTGGACTGTCGGAAGCCCGTTGGTCGTGCCTCCGCCGCTGCCTCCAGCTCGAATGCCAAAGCCGAAACGCCCAGCCACGAAAGGACTCATAACGAAGGTGACTTTTGGGACGATTGGTGTCTTGGGAGCCGTGCTCATCGCGGCACTGATCCTCCACGAAGGGTATGGAATAGGCCCCGACCCGCGCCAGATCATTCCCGGCCGTCTACCACCAATCATCCCGAAGCCCTCGCTCGCTCTCAGTGCACCTCAGAAAGCCGTGCGTCAGTACATTCTCAAGAACGCGAACAAGCCGGAATCGGTGTGGTTCGAGGAGTGGCACGACGCGATCCCCATCCGGAAAATCACGTTCTATCCCAAGGGCTTCCCCAAATCCGCGACGATGGTCGTCCATGTGATCTATCGGATGACCGTTCCTCTCTTGGGCGAACTTCGCAACGACAATTTATATTATCTCGATGGAAACGAAATCACCGCGATCGACAGCCGCCGTGCAAGTGACGACTTCGACAAGACCTTGGAGAGGTATTACGGAAAGCCCTGAGCGGTTTGCGTGCACGTAAGCCCCTTCGAAGAGGCCACGAAGACCGCCAACCTAGCCTCGATCGTCCGCCACCGTGGCCGCATTCTCAAAGACTTTCAGACTTCGTCCTGGCTGCATTTCGAGGATTCCCCGAGTTTGAGCAGGGAAAATATCATTCGGCCAGGGGGTAGTTGGATCGCGCGACACCAGCCGAACCTCTCCTGCTCAGTTCGAAACGGCTCGGCGTTTCTGTCCGACGCGTCGTCCGCCCGCACGGGGGACGATTTGACATTCCATGTTGCCTTCCCTCTTCATTATGGGCGGCCGTGGAATACGCCCTGAATGAGATCCTGAGGCGGAGTCTGGGCACGTTGACGAGCGTGAGCGGTCAGGTCGTGTTAGCAGCGGTTGGGAACTGAGCCATTATCGCGGCCTCAGAGATCCACCTTTCCGAGGGGTTGCGCACTTGTGTCTCGCCCCAAGTGCCCTCAGCCTAAAGTGAAGGGCACTTGGGGCGAGACACAAGTGCGAAATCGG
>DAIDJG010000364.1 GCA_027451445.1 Singulisphaera sp. | reverse complement strand
ACTCCACCTTACGCCGCGACTGCCGAGACCGGAACGGTCTTCACCACCTCCCTCGTCATCGCCCCACCATCCACGTCGCAACCGGTGAGCTGGCCCCCACTGGCCCGAAAAAGTGGTACCCAGCCGGACTGAAACCGACATAAGGGTCCTGATCGACGAGAACATGGGCAGTCAGCGCCTGGCCAACCGACTGCGGTCGGCCGGACACGACATCGTTCTCGCTACCGACGTCGGTATCGCCTCGGTCAGCGATGCGCGCGCGATGGCCTGGGCTGTGACCCAAGGCCGCACTGTATTGACGCGAGACCACGAGGATTTTGCCGACCTGCATGACCTTGTGATGGCCGTCGGTGGCCATCACCCCGGCATCCTGGTCGTCCGGTTCGACAACGACCCCCGGCATAACCTGAACGAGCGAGCCATCACGACAACCCTCGAAAACCTGGCGGCTTCCGGGATCGCGCTTGCAGACAAGATCCACGTTCTGAATCACTGGCGTTGACCGACGGCCGTCCGGGTCGGGCTCGCGTGTTCTGCGCGCCCAGAAAATCCGCGGCTGTCACAACCGGATCAGTCGCCGTACCGCCCTTCTTTGCGTTACCCAAAGTAAGTTGATCGCGCGCTCGGCGGCGGCTGCACGCATTTGTGCATTTTCGGCGTCAAGGGTGGGGCACAGTCCTGGCCGGCCGCCTCGAAAAAGGAAGCCGACCCGGCGTGATCGCGATGATCCGGCGGGAACCGTTTTCCCGAACGAATCCTCCAAGGATCGCCGACGTTACCGAATCACGGTCGAGGGGCCGCCGGCGCTCCGCGACGTCACCATAACCGCCGGAATGTGGCCCAGAAGATCGTCATGAAAAAGTTCACGTTCGTTTTCGCCACCTTGGCGGTGCTGGCGCTGGTTACCGGGATGGCCCAGGCCCAGCAGCGCAAGAACCGTCCTAACCCCAACGGCAACCGGCCCGGCGGCGGTCCGCCGCCGATCGGTCAGATCCTCCCCGGGTTCCTTCAAGAGCAACTGAAGGTCACCGCAGAGCAGCGAGAGAAGATCGAGGCGCTCCAAAAGGATGTCGACGAGAAACTCGCGGCGATCCTGACCGACGAGCAGAACAAGTCCTTCCGGGAGTTCCGCGAGCGCGGACCGGGCAGGTTCGGTCCTCCCCCAGGCGGACCAGGCGGTCCTCCGGGCGGAGGTTTCGGTGGACCGCCGGGCAGGGGTCCCGACGGCGGATTCGGCGGACCGCCAGGCGGGGGTCCTGGGCGCGGATTCGGCGGTCCTCCCGGCGGCGGCTTCGGTGGACCCGGTGATGGCTTTGGAGGCCCGCCAGGCGGAGGTCCCGGCGGCCCGCCGGGCGGAGGTTTCGGTGGACCCGGTGGCGGCGGCCGTCAGCGCTCTCCGATCAGCGCGATCATGGCCAGGCTCGGCAGCCCTCGCGGTTCGCTCACCAAACTTCTCGGGCAAGAGTTGAATCAGACGAGCCCGCCCTGGAACAAGATCCAGGAGCAAGCGCGAGAGTACGCCAAGCAGGCTGCCGACCTGGCGAAGTACGACCCGCCACAGGGCTCGAAGGAATCATGGACGAAGCTCACGGCCGACTTCGCGGACTCTGCCGAAAAGCTGGACAAGGCCGCACAGGCCAAGGACAAGAAAGCTGCGGCAACCGCGCAAAGCCGCCTCGCAAACTCGTGCATGGCCTGCCATCGCGAGCACCGCGGCATGGGCCTTTGAGCCTCGCCCTCGCAAATCCCACAACGACTTTCCTCAACTTCGGACCGGACCGGCCGGCTCAATACGCGTCGGCCGAGACGACCTCGTTGCCGGCCATGGAAATGATGGCCCACCACGTGTTCGGGGCGACGGTCGACTTCACCCCACGGACCGAGCCGTCCATCATCAAGCAGTTGGCAACGCCGGAGTGACGGCTGCCGGCCGTGATGGCGTCGGCGTCGCTGTCGGAGTTATCGCCGGCGTAATCGCAACTGTTGTTGTTGGGGGGCATGACCCCGTTGAACCGGTTCTGGCCCGAACGGCCCCACCACCAACACGCGCCAAGGGGGAACCCTCCGTTATTCGTGCTGACGGTAGGGGGAAGGCCCGCTTTGCAGTTGTTGTAGTCGGTCATCGCCACCCCGCTGCTCGCCGCGGTGAGCTTTACCGGCGTCGCCGAGGGTTTCAAGGTGTCCAGGTTGTTCGCAAAACCACCGACGCCCTTCACAATCTCGGCAAAGGCGACGGTGTTCGATGTACCGTCGATGATGTTGCTCAGCTTCATGCACTTTGCCGTGTTTCCCGGGAACGGGCCACAGGTCGGGTTGATCGTGGTCGTGTTGAAGCTCGAAGCCGCGTTGCCAGCGTTGGCCGCGTAGTTGTTGGGGCCGGGGTTCGCGACGGGGAATCCGTTGGACGACAGGTTGATCCGGTTGACGTCGGACGGACACAGGAAGAGGTTCACCGTCGTCAGTTGGCCGGTCAAATTCGTGGCGTTCTGGACGTTCCAGAGGCCGTTGTTGATGGCCGACGAGAAGTTGAAGGCGTTGTAAAGCGCCGCCTGCTCAAGCTGGGGCAGCATGAGGAGAAGGCTGGAGGGAGACGTGTTCAAGCCATAACGCCCTTCGCCCCAGGGGAGTGAGCCGATGGCGCTTTCGTAGTTGTGGATCCCCAGGCCGATCTGCTTCATGTTGTTCACGCACGACGCGCGGCGGGCAGCCTCGCGGGCAGCCTGAACGGCCGGCAAAAGCAGCGCGATGAGGACGGCAATAATCGCGATCACCACCAACAATTCAATCAGAGTAAACCCGCGTCGTTGCATGTCAGCTCTCCTTAAAAATATGTGAGACCCTTCGAATGAAGGAATAATCCAGACGAACTTCGAACGGATATCGTGAGTCGCCATGCGGAGATGTCCACCGCACGCGATCGGGAACAGGGCGCGCAAGGGTTGCGCAGGCTGCACAACCATGCCGCCGAACTGGCACGGGATTCTATAGGCTATTTATATATTAATGTCCTCGCTCGCGCTTCGGGTTAGTGTTAAGAATTTAGAATGCTCATGTGCTGGCGGCTCTTCGCGTTGGGTTTTCCAAGTTTCGACTGCGAATCGATCGGCAGTCCGGCTTACGGAACGGCGCAACGAACGCGTCCAGGTTCACGGTGATACGACAACGCTCGAAGATTCCGACCGCGTGGGACGGACTGCAAGCTGAGAGTGGGCTCGGATCTCTTCGACGGTGAGCGGCCGGTTGTAGAGTGCGACCTCATCCATCAGGCCGACAAAGGCGCGACGAAATCCGGTATGGTGGATCGTCTCACTCTCCGTCAGAGTGCTCAGGCGTCCGAGAATGACCTGGCACGACTTGGTTGCGCCCGGCGGGTTGATGGGCTCCGACGCCTCGGCCACTCCATCGAGGTAGAGCTCCATGCGGTCGCCGGCAACCTGTGCGACGAGATGCCGCCAGCGGTACGGTACGTAGAAGTCGTCGGAAAACACGTTATGGCCGCCGCCTCGACTCGTGGGCCAGCGATAGAGGAACCGCACCGCACCCGGGCGGAACAGGGCCAACCGGCTCGACGACGTCAGCTCGACGAGCGAAAGATGGTTGGTGGTGTCCTTCGGAGTGATCAGGCTCACCAGGGCGCCGTGGCTGATCGTCTCCGCGAGGAAACAGAGCTCGATGGCGTAGCCCGGGTAGCGGTCGGGCTTCCACGAACCGTCCATCAACAGAGCTTGATTGGTTTGGCCGGGCTCGAACCGGGCGCAGCGGTTTTCGGCAGCCGATCCTGTAAACTGCACGGGGCCGGTCACCAGGAGTGAGGGGCCGCCCGGCACCTCGTTGGGGACCTTGCCCGCCGTCGACGATTCAAACCGCCAGTAACAATGGGGGCGCGACTTGAGGACGGAATCACGATAGCCCGGGTCCAATTTCAGAGGCGACAAGACGGCGTCGAAGGGTGCGACGAACTCTTCGGGCTCTCTGAGCGGGCCGATGAGGCCGGAGCCGGGATCGATCTCGAACGGCTCGCTCTGATCGCCCACGACCTGGCTATGCTTGAGCGTACCGGTCGTGCCGAGCACTGCGGCCTCGACCTCTCCCTTGAAGACCTTGCCGTACGACTTGCCGTCCGGCTTCACGTTGATGCCAAACTCAGTGCCCAGGTCGACGACCGCCGTACCGGGTCCCGAGATCACGAATCCCTCTGCGCCCTCCGGCACCCTCGCCCGCAGCTTGCCGCGGTTACAGGCGATGCGGTCGACCGAGTGCAGGTCGAGATCGGCCGGCGCCTCGACAACCACCGTGACACCGCTGAGCATCGAAAACATAGCCCGACCCTCCAGGACGCGAAGCCGGCCTTTCGGCAGGACGTCGCCTTCCTTCGGGATCCGCCCGTCGTCCATCTCCCAGCGCAGGTTCTCCCCCCGGACCACCACGGCCACACCGTCGGCCACATCGACTTTGGGCAAAACCCGGGCCACGACCTGCGGCGCCGGCCGCTTCGGCGTCCCACGCGGCCAGAACACCCCCACCGCGATCAGGACGGTCAGTATCAAGCCCACCAACGCCGGCATCACCCAACCCCGGCTGGACGACACGCTGCCACCCGCGTCGAATCCCGGCCCGAGCGGATCGCCGGCGGTCAGCTCGAGCGGCGGGGTCGACAAGGGCTTTCGTGGTATCAACGATTCGTCCAGGCCAGAGCCGGAATCGTAATCGAGATGGAGCTGGGCATGGATCCGCATGTACCTGAGGTAGAGATCCTGCGCGACGGGGTCGTCGCGGAGCAACTCCCGGAGCCGATCCGTCTGCGGCGCGGTCAGCCCGCCGTCGACCAACTCGGAGAGCAGGCTGAAAAACTCGTCGGACTCGGGGGATTCGTGGGTCATGCGTCGGCCGCCAATCGTCGTTCGATACAGTGCATCAACTGTTTTCTGGCTCGTGACAGCGTGACTTTGAGCGCACCCTCCGTCTTGCCAAGCCGCTCGGCGATCTCGCGGATCGAGAGCCCCGCGCTGTAGCGCCGGCTGACCACCGACCGAAGCCCTTCGGGAAGGGCCTCGAGGCAGCGCCGCAGTGCAATACGCAGGGTTTCGTCGTCCTCGGCTGGTTGCGCTCGCTGCGCGATCTGATTCAGCAGGGCCTCATCGAACAGGTGGCGATCGCGCTTCCTGTCCCGCAGAAAGGCCAGGACCTTGAAGTGGGCGATCGCCCGCGACCAGGCCGCAAAATCCGTCCCGACCACGAACTCAGACGACTTCCGCCAGAGTTCGAGGTTGGTCTCCTGGAGCACGTTCCGCGCTTCATGGATGTCGCCGAGCAACGAAACGAGGTAGGCAAACAGCCGACTCTGATGGTCGGTCAAGCACTGGATGAATCGTTCCGTTCGTTCGTCGGCAGTCATCGATGCGTTTGCGCACAAGCCCACCGCCGGACCGGCCGCTTGTTGAGAAGAAGCGAGTTCGGGCATGAGTCATCAATTTCAGAATGTTGAAGAGATTGTCCAGGAGCTAAATACCGTGAATTCTCGAAAGGTAACAAGAATTCGGGACACTCCGTGGGCCATTTGCGGCTCTCAGTTCCAAAGACACTGGCTGCAAAACGTTATGACACGGACCGACCGCGGCGTCTACACCTCTGCGAACGTTCGCAAGATCCGTTCGGTGCGAACGCCGCGGCGCAGATGCCGGTGTAAGAAGCCTCAACGGCCGATCACAGGGGGGTACACAGCCACACTGAATTAACACTAACCCGAAGCGCGAGCGAGGACATTATATAATCATCCCTCGCTCGCGCTTCGGGTTAGTGTTAGGAGATTCGGCGTCGCGATAAGCGAAGGCTGCCACACGCCGCTGTCGATGGGTCACGTCTGGACGGCTTGATTGCGTGCCCTGGGGCGTCTAGAGTTTGAGCATATTCCTTGCCGTTTGCTCGCGTCCGTCGTGACAAACCGAGTTCGGGAGGCAGACATGTCGAGTGAATCGAGGACGGCGATCGTCACCGGGGCCTCGCAAGGTATCGGGGCGGGCGTGGTCGCCGCAATGCTGGAGAGGGGATACAAGGTCGTTGCGAACTCACGCAACATCACGAAGAAGAGCCCTTTTGCCGAATCCGCGCAGATCGCGCTCGTCGACGGCGACATCGGCCACGAGTCGACCGCCGCAACGCTCGTCGAGACGGCCGTCAATCGGTTCGGGTCCGTTGATGCGCTCGTCAACAACGCGGGGATCTTTTTCATGAAGCCTTTCATCGACTACTCGTCCGAAGATTTCCGGGCGCTGGTGTCGACCAACCTCGAAGGGTTCCTCTACATCACCCAGCGCGCGATCAAGCAAATGCTCGCGCAGCAGACCGGGGGGAGCATCGTGACGATCACCGCGTCGCTCGTCGACAACCCGATCGCGGGAATGACGGCCGCAGTTCCCATGATGACCAAAGGGGGTCTGAACGTCATCACGCGCAGCCTCGCGCTCGAGTACGCGAAGCACGGGATTCGCGTGAACGCGGTCGCCCCCGGCGTCGTTGACACACCACTCCTCAAGAACGTCCCGAACGACTATCTGAAGACCCTGTCGCCCATGGGCCGGGTGTCGGACGTCCGGGATATTGCCGCTGCGGTCCTCTACCTGACGGAGGCCCCTACCGTGACGGGCGAGGTACTTCACGTCGACGGCGGGGCCCACTTCGGCAAATGGTGAGACGGGTGGAGGCTGTAGCATCATTACCGGGCAGGTTCGGCGGTTAGGGCAGCGCAGCGGCCACGGGAGAACACCGGCGTGTACGACTGGCGTACTCGATCGCTGACTCCCCACCCCCCC
>DAIDJG010000363.1 GCA_027451445.1 Singulisphaera sp. | reverse complement strand
CCTTGTGCGGGTGGTGAAGAAGGTCTGTGGCTAGACAACGACCTCGAGCCCAACGATGTTCCTTCGCCATACCCCATTTCTAGCCAATGACCTCCTTCACCACCCGCACAAGGCGGGTGGGGTCGAGAGAGCCATTACAGCCCTTGATGCGGGACGGGCTAGCCACAGCCCTCCTTCACCAGCCACACAAGGTGGCTGGGGTCGGGGAGACATGACGCCAGGATTCTGTCTACCCCGTCCCAAGTTCGTGCAAGGTGATTTAGGAAGACGCCAAGGCCGGCTTTTCGGCGCGTGCTGTACGCAACGCGGTCGTAAACCACGGTCGTGTGGTTTTCGGTTGCAGGGACGCCGGGCGTCAGACTTTGTTGTACGCCGACGGCAAGTGCGCCGCACCGTCGCAGTCCACGACGACGGTGAAGGCGACCGGGATTACTGCACGGGCTTCGGCGTGTTGAGATACTGGATTGGCCCGGTCAACTCCCCTTCGAGAAGTCGGATCATGAGGATGGGACGATACTTGGACTTCCCCTGCGGGCCGACCGTGACGTCCACCTTGTTGCCGACCTTGAGGATCCGCTTCTGGGCGCCGTCGACCAACGGCTTCCCCTGAAGGTCGAACCCGGCGGTGTTCTTGGAGTGGGTCGTGCCGATACTGATCGGCTGGCCGTTCACCGAGATCACGATTTCGAGTCCGTTCACGCTTCCCCGTGCTCCAAGCATGCTAACAAACGACCTCCCTGGAGTATAGCGGCATGGGCGTTCCCACTCGTGGACGAAGATGGGGCCAGTGATTATGCTCCCACAACGGCGTGGGAGCTTCACGTTTCGGTCCATGACAATCGGGGGCATGAACATTTCGAGCAGTGCCGGGCCCGGGAAAGAGGAAACGGATGCGCGCTTCCGTACGACGCTGTCAGACCGCGGGCGACGCCGGCGGTGGACCTGCCCGAATTCCTGGTGACGGTGCGAGATCTGGGGCTTGTCGCGGCCGATGAGCTCGAACGCCTTGCAAGCGGAGCCTCGGGCGACGCCGCCCGGCTCGCGAGGGCGCTGGTCCAGGCTCGCTTGCTGACCGCTTACCAGGCGGGAGCGCTGCTCCAGGGCAAGGCTCGCGGCCTGATCATTGCCGGGTATCTGGTGCTCGACAAGCTTGGGGTCGGCGGCATTGGGGGTCGTCTTCAAGGCCCGGCACAGACCGTCGGGCCGGGTGGTGGCGCTGAAGATGTTGCCCCCGTCCTTCGGACGCGATCCCGACGCGGTCCGGCGATTCCACCGCGAGTTCGAATTGGCGGTCGTCCGGAAGGACGACGGCCGGGTGATCTCCAGGCGCTTGGGACAGAAGGCCCAAGAACTCAACCCAGTCTCCATCGACCTCCGACGGGACCTGGGCGAGGAGGTGTTCGTCCGCGTGGTCGATCGCCACGGCGAGATCGCCGATTGGGGTCATATCAACTTTGATGATTTCCGGTTCCACCCCGATCCTCCGGGGTGGTGAATGCCGTCCGGCACGGGGGCGCAACGCAATGACCAAAAACCAAGCTTGCCCCCATTCCTCTAGGAGTTACGCAGTTGGAATCACCACGCCGCCGCAAACGGCGTGTCCTCGTTCCCACGCTCCCGCGTGGGAATGCCGTCTTGACCGTTCTGCGGTCGCCCCAGCGGTGCGTTTGCTGGGCCAAGTCAGGCGTTGCCAGTACCCGTCGGCGAAACCTAGAGCGCCTAACGATTGGGTTGCGCACGGTCGCAACGTATCAAAACACGGGAGTATCAGAACTCCCTCCCCCCTTGTGGGGGAGGGTTGGGTTGGGGGGTTCCGGACAGCGATGTGCCGTGCGATGTCCCCCCCACCCCAGCCCTCCCCCACGCTGGGGGGAGGGAGTACACTTCTTCCAGTCAGGTAGGTTGAGGACGCGTTCAACGGTAAGGCCCTCGCTGAGCAAGGACCGATGTTGGCCGATCGTGCGCTACCCAATCGTTAGGCGCTCTAGCCTGGAAGATGACGCAGAGCGTCGAAGACAGCATTCCCACGCGGGAGCGTGGGAACGAGGATTTCCGTGTGAGAGGCGCCAAAACGTCAACGTTGGAGATGTGTCCGATGTCCCGCATTGCTGCGTTCTTGTCGATCGCCTTCGTCGCCGTCATGGGATCGGCTGCGCACGCGCAAAACCGAGGCCCAGGATGGCAGATGGTCTATACGCCGTCGCACCGCGCCTCGTTCACGAGGGAATGGCGGTACAAGTTCGCCGACCATCGGTCGACAAAATGGGTCATCGCCCTCCGCTATCCGCCGACGCTGGCCTGGAGCCGGGACGTGACCGGCAGCGCCGAGGTGCTCACCAGTGCGGGGTGGAAGCCGTTCAAGGAGGTGAAGGAAGGGAGCGCGGAGGGCCGTCGCATGTTCATCGTTGAGACCGAGCGCGACGACCCCAGACTCCGAGAGGGGTTCAGCGTCCGAACCACCCTGACGGCGACGATCTACCACCAGCAGCTCCAGCGGGGCCGGCCCGCCAGCCCACCCGCGGCGCTCTCCGCCGCGGAGCGCGACGCGTACCTCGCCGAAACGCCCACCTTCGACTACCGTAAGCCGAACGTCAAGCAATGGATGGATAAGCACCAGATGTGGTTGCGTAAGGATGAGAAACCCCTCGACTTCGGTCGGCGCGTCTACAAGGAGCTGCGCACGCCGAGGGTGCTACCCTACGACACGAAGGACGGCGGCGAGTGGATCTGCAGCCAGATCCTCTCGGTTGGCTTCGGCGAGTGCTGCCGGCACGCGATCGTGGGCACGTCGATCTTTCGCGCGAACAAGATCCCCGCGCGGGTCGTCTGCGGACTCTGGGCGGTCAACGACAAGAGCAAGGGAAGCCACTGTTGGGGCGAATTCTACGCCGCGGGCATCGGCTGGGTCCCTTATGACACGACCATGGAGGCCGACGTCCGGCCGCTGACTGACGCCCATTTCGGCGTCAAGAAGGGCGAGATCCTTGCCGGCATGGTCGACTTCGACTGGGTGATCGACGCTGGTCCGTTCGGGCGCCAGACTGTCTTCGGCATCGACGCCTTCCCGGGGTTTTGGAGCCAGGGTGAAGGAGACATGGGCAAAGTCAAGCTCGACGCCACTGAGCGGGTGAGAATTCTGCGCAGGCCGCGCTGATGCTTGCTCGCTTACTTCGGCCCCGTATAGACGTTCGTATCCGGATGGCGAGCGCGCCATTCTTTCCAGGTGGTCCGTTCCAGGGGAAACGGGGTAAAGGGGAACGGTGCGAGCGTGACGCCGGGCCTGGCGGCATTGAGCGACTGCTGGTAATATTCGGAGTCACCGACGCAAATCATCATCCCGTCGGGACCAAGTCCCCCCTGCGAGAGGGGCAAGGGAAGCCCGGCGCGGCCGCCGGTGAAAGCGCGGGCGCAGTCTTGCTGGTTGCAGTAAGTGACGGACACCGGTTGGCCGTCGATCACGTCGTTGACGATGTGGTCGGTCGGCTCGACCATCCCCATCAAACGATACGCGCGATGATTGCCTGCGACACTGATCCCAATGATGAGTTCCTCGTCACCGAGTTCAACCTCACTGGCCTTCGATAGGCTGGGTCGATCGATGCCGGGTGCGCGAAATGCCAGGAACCCATCGTTGGGATGCTCGGCCGCGGCTGTGTCGTGCATGTGGTTGTGCAACCGCGACCGCTCTCTTGCGTAATACAGACCGACGCCTAGCGCCTCGGACCCGGCGAGCGTCACGCAGGCCACGACAAGCACGTACCGCGAGGGAACCTTGGACCAGCGAACCAAGCTCATGAGGGGATTCCTATCCGTCAAGCAATGCCGTCCGAGTCGCTCGGAGGCTTTGTGGCCGCGAGCGGTCTCGAACAGATTCCGAAAACGAGATCCAGTCGGATCATTAAATATTAAAGTTGTCCGCGCGCACCGCGAACCATCGAACCGTTTCGGGTTCAGCTCGTCGCGAGGACGGTTCGCATCTGTCGTCATCGACAATCGCACGAAACGTCCCGGCCCTCTGCACGCGGAGGGAATCCTCGGCGCGCGGCCGGTAATTCATTCATATGTCGGTTTTGTTCGATCCCAAAGACGTTCTCTTTCGGACCTGGAGCCAGAGGAGAAGCGAGCTCCGCATTCCCCAGCGTGCCGCGGGCTTGGAAAGCGGTTGTACATCCACTCAGCGCTCCCATAAAGTCACGCTCGATGCTCATCATCAATGTAGCGTTTTTCGGGCGAGAGTTGGAACTTATGAGCCCGAGAATCTGCAACCTGGCGCGTAATTCCTTTGGTAGGCTGGCTTTAGCGCGGTTCCGGGGTGTGGGGACACCGGGCCGGGCTTCCTACTACGCAGTGAAATAAGGTCCGGCTCTTCAGTGCGTGCAACTTCCGGCGGCCATCTCGGTCGCCCCAGCCGGTAGCGATCGGAGCGGCGGAAGTCGTTGGCACGCGATCTGCGGCCAAGTCCATCAGGCGTATCGCCTAACTTGGAGGTGAAAACCATGTTCGCAACCACTGCGAGCCGCGTCGCCGGCAATACGGCAGACCACGTTAACGCGGAGATCCGCTTTCAAACGGAGCAAAGCATCGCGCGCTGCGCTGCGGCGGGTCCCTCGGCGATCGAGCAGCGGCTCGACGCGCTCGACCACGAATGGGACATCGAGCGCTACCTCGAAACGATGGCCCCCAGTTTCACGCTCCTGGGCCTGACACTGGGCCTAACCGTGAACCGCAAGTGGCTCGTATTGCCGTTCCTGGTCCAGGGTTTCTTCCTCCAGCATGCCCTCCAGGGATGGTGTCCGCCGGTCCCCGTCTTGCGCCGGCTCGGCATTCGGACGAGCGACGAGATCAACGAGGAACGCTTTGCGCTCAAGGCGCTCCGTGGCGACTTTAGAGACCTGGAAGAGACGGGGAGTCAACGGGGCTTGGACGCGTTCGCGGCCACTCGTTTTTGAGGAGCCCCGCCGTGTAAGACACCGACGACAACAATTGAGATGTGATCCTGTGTGGAACGATTCATGCTCTCAATATCCTCACTCAACTCTCGATGACCGTTCTTGCCGTCTCTCCCGGTCGCGGCGCGACTCATCGGATGCCGAGTGCACGCAGGACGCAATCCGCGCCTTCGAGGGGATTCATCGACCCGTCGTGGATCGCAGCCTCGATGCGGCACGAGACGGCACGGACCTCCGGCCTGTCGTACAGGGCGTGCTGGATCGACGCATTGACGAGCTCCCACATCCAGTGCACCATCTGGCCCCGGCGCTTGAGTGCGAGCTGGCCTGTGCGTTCGAGCGCCGCCCGATGGGCGAGGACTTGCGGCCAGAGGGCGTCGACCCCTTTGTTCTCCAGGGCGCTGCAGGCGACGACGGGGGGAACCCACGGGGCATCGACCGGGTGAATGAGCCGCAGGGCGTTACGGTAAAGCGCACAGGCCCGCTCAGCCGGACGCGCGCTGTCGCCGTCGGCCTTGTTGACGGCGACCAGGTCGGCCAGTTCCATCAACCCGCGCTTGATCCCTTGCAATTCGTCCCCGGCGCCCGGGATCAGGACAACGAGAAAGAAGTCGACCATAGCGGCGACAGCGGTCTCAGCCTGGCCGGCGCCGATGGTCTCGATGAGGACGACGTCGAAACCGGCCGCCTCGCAGGCGAGCATGGCCTCGCGCGTATGGCCAGCGACGCCCCCCTGCGCCTTGCCGGAAGGGGACGGGCGGATGAACGCATTCGCGTCGCGCGCCAGGGCGATCATCCGGGTCTTGTCGCCGAGGATGCTACCGCCGGAAATCCGGCTGGTGGGATCAATCGCCAGCACGGCGACCCGATGGCCACGGCCGGTGAGCATCAGGCCGAGCGCCTCGATGAGCGTGCTCTTCCCGGTCCCCGGCGCACCGGTGATGCCGACGCGGATCGAACGGCCCGTGTGCGGCAGCAGGGCCGTCAGGACCTGCCGGGCCGGCAGTCGGTCGTCCAGCCGCCGCGACTCCAGCAAGGTGATGAACCGGCTGAGGATGCTCCGCTCTCGGCCGAGGATCCCCGCGACGTAATCCGCAGGAGCCAGCCG
>DAIDJG010000362.1 GCA_027451445.1 Singulisphaera sp. | reverse complement strand
GTCGTGAAGGAGCGTCCCGGTCGTCATTATCCTCGCCCTAAAGACACGAAGACTCGGAATTTAGGATATGGGAGAAAGCAGCAGCCAGCCAAGTTAGCTCGATGAAGCTTAGTGCCATTGGGACGGAGCCTCGCCCTCCCGTGTGCGCTGCGCGACCGTAAACCGCTGTAGATCCGCCAGAGATCATCCACCGCGCGGGTGGACGGGGCGACGCGTGTGGTCGGCTCCCGATGGCGGCGGCTCTCAAGGCCGCCGATAGCTGTTGAACAAGACCAGTCGTTCCAGAGGCTGGGTGAGCTTGATTCGAACGAAGGGGATTGGGTCTTCCTGCACGGGTGAGGGACTCAACGGCAGTGGAGGCTCGGTGCGCCAGGTATCGAGCGAATGGAGGCTGAGGAGCACCTCACCGCGCTCCGGCACGACGTTGCTGAATTCGATCCGGTTGGCGTCGACGGCCGAGAGCTGGCCCTGACCTTGCAAGAAGAACGAGTGCTTGCGGTCGATCCGGTAGATCACGTACTGGGAATCGGCTTCGGAGCTGTATTTCATTGCCAGCAGCGGGCCTCCTCGACTCATCATCGCCTGCCACTGCTGCGGATGAGGGCTCACGGGACCGCGGGGCGGTGTATGCCAGCGCGGCACAACTGCGACGCGAGTGGCTTGCGGCAGACGGTCGAAGTAGAACCGAGAGAGCGGCGACCAACAGATGGCCCAGCCGATGTTGTACTGGTCGAAATACTGCCGGATTTCCGCCTCCGACCAGCGGTCGATGGGAACACCCCCGAGGTGAAAGTCGCCGAACGACGCGTGGTGACTGTGCGCGATGAACCCAACCTGGTAGAGGCCGCCGATGAACTGCCGCTGCTTGGGCTCCAGCAGATAGGGCAGTAACGGGGTCCAGTGCGTGCACTCGGGATCGGTCGTCTCCAGGAGCCGGAGCTGGTCCTCGAACAGGATCCGCGCTGAGGGCTCGGTCTGAGTCTGAATCATCCGCACAAGCGCGCGCATCTCCGGGCGCAGGCCGACGACGAGAGGACGATGTTGGGTCAACAGAAACCCTGTGAGGTAGGCGGTTCTGGGAAGCGCCCGACCGAGCGCCACGAGCGCGAGCAGTCCCGCAACCGCCGTGACGAGCGCGCCTCGCCAGCCGCCGCCGAGGCCGCGTGCCACACCACCAGCCACTGCACAAAGGGCCGAGGCGGCGGGCACAGTCAGCACCAGGTTGAGCGGGATGCGGAACCGGAGCGGCTCCAGCATCGCCGTGGTCGAGTGCAGACTTCCGAAGCCGAAGAGGAGCAGGAGCACCAAAGCCGTTCCGCCGAACGTCGCCGCACGTACGCGCGCTCCGCCCTTCCACCAGACGAGCAGACCCGCACTGCCCAGGACCAGGAGCCCCAGGCCCACGACGCTGTCTGGTGTGATATCGGTATAGTGGTCGCGGAGCAGCCAGGCGGTATCGACGTTCATGAACAGGTAAGAGGGGTTTCGGATGCCCCTGAACCGCCAGAGCGGAACGAGCCAGAACAGGTTCGCGAGGGTCGCCAGCACGGGCGCCAGCACCAGGGCGGCCCACCAGCGGCGGCCGTGGCGACGGAGGTTGGTCACCGAGAGGCCCGCCACAGCGCCGAGCGCAAGAATGGGCGTGGTGACGTGTGCGAAGAAGAGAGCGCCGCCGCACCCGGTCAACGCGGCCCAGCGGCGGACCGTTGGCGCGGCCTCGAACCGGAGCGCCAGGCCCAACAAAAGCACCAGGCCACCCGACGCGAGATTAAAGGCGAACAGCCCGCTCCGCTCGAGCATGATGGGAAAGCCGACCCAGAAATAGAGCCAGGCCAGTAGTGTGGCCACGGTGGTTTCCCACCGGCCCATTCCCGCAGCCCAGCAGCCGGCAGGAACCGCGGCGACGACGAGGAACAAGCAAACCCAGAGGCCCAGCTTGTACGCCGCAGGCTGGTAGCCCCCTCCGGCAAGTGCTTGAAACCAGATCGAGAGGTTGCTGCTCGAATCCCAGACCGGGGTCTCCGGATAGCCGGCCATGAAGAAGGGATCGAATCCCCAAGACGTGCCGTGCTCGCGCACGAACCGGCTGCCGAGTGCGCCATGATAAAGGTGGATCGCATGGTCCACCACGATCACGGGCGATTTCGGATCCGTCAACGACCCAAGACCTGGGAAGAGCCGCGTGACCATGACCGCGTGGACCAGGAGCACGACCGCGAGCAACGCGAGGGCCCTGCGCTCGGCGCGAACGCTCGTTGCGCGGTCCGTGGCGGATGGCGATGACATGGGCTGGTTGGCTGGCTCGTTCAATGACAGCAGACATCCACGATCCGCTCGCTCCTGCAAAAACCGGCTGCGGCTTCAGCGTAACGCACCCACCGATCCAAGAAAACACGCCGGGCGGGCCAGGCTTTGGGAAGCCTGCCCGCCCGGTCTTGCATCCTTCGCCGCATGGGCGGCGTGCGGAGCCGATCAATACGAGTTGGCGTCGATCACCTCGCCCAGGGCGACGGTCCCCAGCGACCACCATGTGTACATGTTGATCGAGTTCTTGACGAACCGCACGCTGCCGTCGGCCATCAGGCAGTTCACGCCGCCGGAGTGGTTGCTGGTCGCCACCTCGTAGTGCGCGTGGGCGGCCTGATTGCAGCAGCCGTCCATCCGGCACGCGGTCCACTTGGTGGCGTTGGGCGGAATCACCGTGTTAAACAACGAGTACCCCATGGCACCATATGCCCATGAGGCACCCTTGTCGTTATTGCCGTTGCCAGTTAGCCAATTGCTCGTACACGTGGCGATGTCCTGCTGGACGAGCGTCTGGGCGTTCGCGAGGATGGAAACGTTGGTCTGGCTGGTGGCCACTCCCGACCCCGCGCCGGTAGCATTGCCCGCGTAGGGGCCGCGGCCGAGAACGTTGCCGTCCAGGCTCTCCGAGTACGCAATCGTGTTTGTGGTGCCATCCGTGATCGCGGCAATCGAGCTGCCCTTAAGATAACCAAAGACGCCCGTCGTGTTGATCGCCTGCGGGTTGCTGCAGCAGTTGAACGTGGTGTTGCCAATGCTGCCAAAATAGCTGTTGGTGTCCGGCTTCCCGGCGTTGCCGTCCGACGGGCAGAGGAACGTATTGAGTTTCGTGAGGCTGACCGTGGTGTTGACGATATAGCCGAGTTGACCAGTCCAGGCCGGGGTGAAGCTGAAATTCGCTGCGTTGTAGAGTTGACCCTGCTCAAGATAACCGAGCATCAGCGCTTGGGCACTCCAACCGTCCCAGGCGACGGAGCCGGTATTATTAAACGCGGCGTTGTAAGGTCCCTGCGTGGAGCCCAACGGGAAGGTGTTGTTGGCCGAGTGATAATTGTGCAGTCCCAGGCCAATCTGCTTGAGATTGTTGACGCACTGCGAGCGTCGGGCCGCCTCGCGCGCTGCCTGGACCGCTGGCAGCAGCAGGGCGATCAGAACCGCGATGATCGCAATGACCACCAACAGTTCAATGAGAGTGAAACCGCGATGAGACCGGATGCTCATAAGAGATCTCTCCTGGCGCTCGGATGTGAAAATGACGCACGGAAAACAACGCTGGACCAGTCAGCACGGCATAAGGCAACATGAAGAACCCCCACAGCCAAGGCGTCGGCCGATAAAAAACAGATACTGTGACTCCGACCTTGGCCCGCCTCATGATCACCTTTACAGCCTGCCGGACCTCACTTTTTCTGTTGCTGCTTGTCCATGAAATTCTTCATGTCATTGGTTGATTGCTCCGCCGCCTCGTTCTTTGGCGTCAATTGCCCGGTCTTGCTTTGTTCCTCGCCGCAGCCCGACACGATCAGGCCGAAGGCAAAAAGAAAAGCCGTCAGGCTGAGAAAGCGAAGCACGCGTGAATTCAGGATGCGTGGCTGCATAAAAAGCTCCGAGAAGGGGTGTGATTTGACGAAGTATGCTGACCACCCATGAGGAGGAATTGGTTGAGCCTACGCCACTTCGGGGTTCCTTGCAAGCTGGAAAGCGAATAATCGGTGCAGATCACGAAATCAAAGGAATTATCGACATTCGCCAATAAGACGAGTTCGGACGACGCGCGTCCGACTTGCAATCGTTATCCACTCTTAGTGACCGTCTCGTGGACATGCACTTCGAAGGCTCACGACGTCGAAGCCCATCCACAGACTCGCATCAGCA
This sequence comes from Singulisphaera sp., assembly GCA_027451445.1. GTDB lineage: Bacteria > Planctomycetota > Planctomycetia > Isosphaerales > Isosphaeraceae > DAIDJG01. The sequence continues at coordinate 35,226 of DAIDJG010000362.1, read as the reverse complement.
CCCGCCCACAGGAAGTGAGCGTTATTGACGAGGATTTCGGCCCTGACAGTGGGTGAGAGCGCGTCGACGTGGGAAATGGACCTCCGCAGGTCGACCAATCGTCAAGTCTCCGACGGCCGTCCTTCATCCACAACCTCGAAGATATAGCCGTTCGGGTCGCGAAAGAAAAAGCGCTCAAAGGGGGTGGGACGCATCGCCGCGATCACCTCGGCGCCGTGGCGTACAAGTTGTTCCTTGAGCTCAGGGAAACGCGCACGAGGATACGACAAGGCGATGTGCCGGCCATATTCGCGTTCGAAGGGCGAGGCCTTGAAGCCTTTGACCTCCAGCAGGTGGACCTCCTGCCCCGGCACGATTTCCAGCCAGGCGGCGCGGGTCTCGATGTTGTCGGGTCGCTCGACGCGTCGCCAGCCGAGCGTCGATTCGAAGAAGGCCACGGTGCGGGTCAGGTCCCGGGTGGGCAGCGTGAAGTGAACGATGGCCATGCCGTTGCGGCTCCTCGGAGCGGGTCAAAGATTAAGGGCAGAATCGGGGGGAGCCGTCATCAATGCGGACACTCTCCTCATTGAAGAGGAGAGCGTACGCGGAGCTACTGGTGTGGGTCCAGTCCTGCTCACGGAGTGGTCGGTGGCGGAGAGGCCGGCTGGGCACTCGGAGCCGGGGCCGCGACAGAGGCTGGAGCGGGGACTGGGGCTGGAACGGAGGCAGGACTGGGGGCGGTCAGCGACTCGACGAGCTTCTTGCCTGCGGAAGAAGCCAGGTAGCGATAGCGGCCGCTCGCCTTGTCCTTCGACCCTTTCTTCACGAGCTTGCGCTCGGCAAGAGCCTCGATCGAGCGCATTTCGGCCTTCTTGTCGCTCAAATAACCGGCCTCGGCGGCGGCGACCTTCTTCAGCAGGTCGCCTTGCGCGCTCGAGAGCTTGACGGCTTTCGGCGCAGGCGCCTTCGCCGCGGAAGCGGCCTTGGCCTTCGACTGGGGAACGGGCTTCGCCGCTGGAGTTTCCTGGGGCATCTCCTTCGCCGCGGTCACTTTGCCGGCCTTCTGGGCAACCGGCGCATCCTTCACCTTGGCTTTGACGGGGGTCTTCTTCGTGGCCATGGTTCGAGCCCTCACACGAAATCGATTCCGCAGCAATCGGGTCATTCCTGCCGAAACTGTCGGAACCAATCGTCAATATATTCGGGCTGCGCTTGTCCTTAAAGAGATGATTCCCCTCGTTTTGCCGAAAATCTACAGTTTGGGGGAAAATCACGTCGCGACTTCACCGATTGCGAGGAGTTTGTTCACACTCGGAGAGTTTGACCGCTGGACACTCCATTATGGGACGGTTGGCTTCGGATCTTCGATCGCCACGAGACGGACGTTGTCGACGTAGTACGCGCCCGGGGGCCAGAAGGGATAAATCATGACGCGTACATATTTAACATTCGGCGTCACCGCGGTGGGCCGAAACGGCTTGGCGCGGCGCGAGTAGGTTTTCCACTGGTCGGAGCCGCCGGCGGCGAGCTGGCCTTTCCAGACGTACTTGTGCACGAACACCTCGCGTTTCCGGGTCGTGTCCGGCTCCTTGCCGGCCAGTTTCGACTTGAGCACTTCTTGAAACGCCGCTTCATCGGCGCCGAAGGCGTCGCTCGCCTTCTCGGGATAGCCGAAGAGCCAGACCAGGATCGGTGGGCCCTTTGCGTCGAGCGTGAGCCAGTAGGACCTGTCCTTCTCCACGGGGATGAAGTCGCTGAAGAACCAGACGCCGTCGAGCCCCGCGAGCGTGTCGTACTTGGGCTCGACGGTCGGCTTCTTCGGCGGAGCGTCCTTGGGCGAGGCCCCTTGAGCGATCTTGACCCACCAGTCGTAGGCCTGCGATTGGAGGACATCCGTGTCGAACTTGATGACTTTGCCGTGGGCGGGGTCAGCGTCCTGGACCCAGAAGGTGGAGAGACCATCGGTCGTTTGCCAGCCGGTGGGAGTGATCGAGCCCGCTTCGAAGTCTCCGTTGGGGACGAGGTTCTTCGCATCGGGGGGGATCAGGTTGCGCGGGGCTTCCTCGCCGGGCTTGGGAGTCGTGCGGAGCGATTTCTTCGGCTCATCGGCCGAAGCCCTCAGCACGAGGGCCAGGGCGACGCAGACGGTGGCCATCGTCCGGGCGAAACCAGGGTTCATGGGGTAGGCCCTCGTGGGTGCTGGGGAGTTGGTGCGCAGGTCGTGAGGACAGATGGCAGATGCAGAATGGCAGATGGCAGATGCGAGATGGAGGCCGAATCGCCGCAGACTTTCTTGCATCTTGCATCTGCCATCTGTCATTTGCCATTCGGTTTCGTCCCGTCCGCCAGCTTCGCCTTCGCCCGTTGGGCGAACGCGTCGTTGATGCCTGAGGCGACAAGTCGCGCCAGTTCCTTGCGGGCGTCCTGCGGCTTGCCGGCTTGCTCGAGCGCCTGGGCGAGGAGCCATCGGGACTCGGATTCGAACGACGCTCCGGGAGCAAGACCGATCGCACGGGCCAGGTAGCGCGCGGCTTCCTTGGGCTGCCCGCGCAGGAGCAACAGCTTACCGCGCCAGAAGAGCGTCTGGCCGTTCGGCTTGTCGGTCGGGAACGTTTCGTCCCACTTGTCGACGAGGTCGAGCGCCGCACCAAAGTTGCCGCTGTCGATGTACTCGCGCACGGCGTTCGGGTACGCGCCGATGCGTGCGGCACGCACCTGTCGGGGGATGAAGCGATTGCCGAGCTTCTCGGCGCGGTCGTAAAGCTCGCGAGCACCGTCGAGCTTCGCGTTCCAGAGGAGTACGTCGGCCGCGGCAATCACGGCACGTCGATAAGCGGCGAGCGTCTCGTCGTCGAGCTTCGCCCCTTTCACTGCCGCCTCGACCCGCGGGAGCAAGGCGCCGGCCTTTTCGGGGAGGTTGCGGTCGATCCCCAGCAGACGGATCAAGCGCGCGAGCACATCGAGCCGCTCGGTCGCGGGCGTGTCACTGGTGAGCGACGCTTCGAATTGGGCAATCGCTTCCTCGACACCCCCTTGCCCCAGTTGCAAGGCGCAATCGGCCATGAGTCTGCGTATGCGAGGGACGGTCGCCGGCTGTGCGGAGCCGAAGCGTTCGACGTACCGCTTGCCCGCCTCGAGGGCAGCGCTGGCATCCTCGCTCTCGGCCAGGAGGTGCGCCAGCTCGCGCAGGCTCGGTGCATCAAGCTTGGAGAGATCGTAGCTGCGGGCGACCTTCGCGTAATCCTCGGGCCGGCCCTCCTCGAAGCGGTCGGTGACGTTCTCAATCGTAAAAACGGTCAATGGCCAGCGAGTCTCACCTTGAGAGGCTGAGCCTTCGGCCTTGAGGGTCACGTTATAGGTTCCAAGGGCGAGATAGACATGTTCGACGCTCGGTCCGGTCGCGGTCTGACCGTCGCCGAAGTCCCAGTGGTAGGTCGTTCCGTCGATCGCGGGAGCCGCCTGGAAGCGAATGCGTGTGTACTGGCCTTCGTGGCGGTCGGTCGGCCAGATGGAGTCGAGCACGACGGGCTCGAAGGCGGGGAGCGTCTTCCCTTCGGGCGTTTCATAGCGTGTCACGGTCGCGTCGAGCGGCGCAGGAAAGACGGATTCGGGGATTGGTTCGAACGGCCCGTCATCGCCCGTTGGGCGCCAGGCGAGATAGGCCATCTGCTCCAGGACGACTTCTTCCTGATAGTATTCGAGGTAATGCAGCCCGGCCGAGAGCTCGACCGTCGCGTTCTTCTCACCCCGCATCCCGCGCTCGACGGTGTGCCGGCCCGGCCAGTGGACCAGTTCCTTACCGTCGAGGAACGAGAACGACGCCTCGTTCGAGACGGTGCAGAACTTGTACTTCCCGGCCTTCGGGATGCGCATCCAGCCTCGGTAAATGCTGATATAACCGTCTGACGAACCGAACGGATTGAACCCGTCCTCGACGCGCCGTTGATAGCGTGCGCCGTCCTTCGCGGGGCTCGCGGCAATCAGCTTGGCCATCTCGTCGATCGTCTTCGGGTTCTCGCCTTCCGGCCGGCGGAGGGTCTGGAGCACGAGGCCCTGGTGCGGCACCCACGCGCCCTGGGGCGCCCCTCCACCGGGAGGGGGCGCGTCGGCGATTTGCTCGGGGGCGCGCGTGGCTTGCGGATTTCCGAAGTAGACGAAGTATCGCGCTTTCGGCTCTTGAGCTTGAAACGAAATTAGGGCGTAGCGACTGAAGTCCAAGAAGGTAATTTGGAACGGCACCGGCTTACCGCCGGCATCGATCACGCGAAAGTCAGAGCCGTCGGCTTTTGCACGCCCCTGGCAAAGCACGCGCACACCCGCAGTGTTCGCACCGGGCTCGGCTTGTCCCGGCGCGACATCCACCACAGCCCGGGCCGTCCAGCCGTTCAGATGCCAGGGTTCCGCGGCGAGCGATCTACCACAGAGGGCACAGAGGGCACAGAAAGGAAAACCGAGAAAACCATGTATCGTCAGTTTCCGGTCCATTCGTTCGATTCCTTTCACTCGCCGGTGTCCCCTCGCCTTCGTCCCGGTGGCTTGCGCGGTGGATTTTTTTTCTTTCCGGTGGTGGCTCGATGCCCTTGCTTGCGAGCCCATTGCGCAACGCGTTCCATCCAGGCTCGGTGGTCGTCAAGGTCTTCAGCTTCGCGCAAGAGACTCAGGACGGCTTCCGAGGGTAAGAACGGTAGGCTCGGACTGTGCGTGCTTTCGCGATACGTACCGTCAGCTTGGAGCACGAGAATTCGGAGCGACTGACCATCAAAGCGCCAGATTTCGGGCACACGAAGGTTGGTGTAGATCGATTCGATGTCCGTTGAAGAGGGTGAAAGCTCGACCTCGATGGCAAGATCAGGCGGAGGATCCACGGATAGCTTGATGATCTTTTTCCGCACGCGAGGCGCGTTCGCCAGGTAGAAGCAGGCATCGGCTTCTTTACCCGTCTGCTCGGGTTTTTTCCAGGTCGTCGTCCGTAACGGGTTGCAAGAGAAGCCGAAGTGGCGCGACAGTTCGACGATCATGTGCTCGAAGCGAACGGCGTACTGCTCATGTGGCTGCGATGGCGACATTAGCTCCAACCTCCCGCGGTCGAAGGTCATGCGGATGTTTCGGGAGCCCGGCAGTTCGCGGAGGCGCTCGTAGAGCTCCCAGGGCACGTCGTCGAGCACCAGCCGCGTTTCCGGTTCGGCTTGAATGGTCTGAGGTTTAGGCGCAAGCGTAGCTGTACTCATGAAACTCCTCCTCTCAGCGCTCTGACGACGACAGCGCCTTGAAATAACTCTTCAAAAGTGACTCATACCCCGCCGGATACCCTTCATCCGCCGCCTGAAGCAACTCGGTCCGCATCTGCGGCGGTAAATCGCGAGCGCGACTCAGTTGAGCGGCCGTCGCCGAGTCGCGATCGAAGGCCGACTTCAACTGCCCCAGCGCCGTCCGGCGCTTGCGCGCCGCGTCCTGATAGCGGAGGTCGCGCAGGTCCGTCTCGGCCGACTTCATCAGCTCGATACTCTGAAGGAGCCGGCGATTGCTCAACCCGGTCGTGTCGAGCTTCTTGGCGACCTGTTCGGCCTTCTCGCGCAGTCCAGCCTGCTTCTCGGTGAGCCGGCCGATGTCGCGCACGAAGTCGGGGGGCGTGCCACCTTGTAAACCCTTGCGGCCGGATCCAGCTTTCTTGCCGCCGCCGGTCGAGCCGTTCGGGTCGGAGCGCCCTTCCTGCTTGAGCTGGCCCGGCTCGTAGCGCTCGTTGTTGACGCGTGCGGGGGTCTTCCGCCCCTGGAGCGCGCGGGCCGTGTCGCCGACCATTTGGCCCGACGACTTCCCGCGCCGGCCGTCGCCCGAACGGCCGGAGAGTTCCATGTTGTTCGGCAAGTCGTTCCCCGTCTTCCCCTTGGCGGAAAACGAGCTGATCGGCCCGTCACTCACGCCCCAGCCCGCCTGGTTCAGGTTATCGCCCCAGGCCGAGGTGATGTCGTCGGCCTCCTCGTCGAACTCGTCAGCTTCTTGGAGCAAATCGCCCACCATGTCTTCGAGCGCGGTGGGGAGCGGCATTTCGGGGATCTTCATCGGCTTCTTGTCGAGCGGCTCTTCGAGGACCCACTTCGCCGCGTCGGGAGCATCAGGCATCCACATTTCGAGGTCTTCGAGCATCTTGGTCGCGAGGCCTGCACCGAGGTCTTCGAGCGCCACCTCAACCTTTTCAGCCTTGGGACGATTGGCGGCCTTCTCGATTTCCTCGAAGATCTTGTTCACATCCTCGCGCAACTTGAAGTCGTCGGTAAAGCCGGTCGGCAGCTTCGATAGCTCGGCGACGGTCCCCTTGGCCCACTTTTCCCACGCTTTGCGCAGGTCTTCCTGTTCCTTGGCGGCCTGGAGCGACTCCTCCTTGTATTCGTCGGTCGGCTTCTTGGGCATGGCCTCGAACTTCGCGGTGAGCTCGGCCTGGTCTGCGCTGAGCCGTTCGAGGTCCTTGATCATCTGGCCAAGGACCTTGGTCGTGTCGCGGTGGGCCGGCTGATCGGTCTTGGCCATCTTACGGAGGGCATCCTTGGCGCTCTCGTTGCGCTGGAGGCGCGCGAGCAGGCTCTCGAGCTGCGCGATGATCTGTTCCTGAATGGGTAACGATTGCGTTCGTTGCTCGGTGGCCGAGGCCGGGTTGGCGGCGTCGCGACCCGCTTCGAAGTGCCGCAACGCGTCAGCCATCAGACCAGCGGCCAGTTCGTCGAGGGCCGCGATGATCGTGCCGACCGGCAGGCCGTCCTTCTCCATCGCGCGGGCGAGCTGGCCGGTCTTGGTGCGGATCAGGCTCTCGCGCTTGATCAGGACGTCGAACGCCCCGCCTGAGGTCGTCTGCGCTCGGTTCTCTTTCTGGAGCCTGGCGAGTGCCTCGAGCATCTGCGCGAAGTCGGAGATCTCCAGGTCGAGCTTGGCGACAGCCTGCTCGGGCGTGCTCAGGAAGATCGAAAACCGCCGCGACTCGCCCTGTCCCGGCCCGGTGATCGTGTTGCGATCGACGGCGCTGGCCCAGTACTGCACGAGCGCGCCAGGTTTGAATTCAGGACCGGAGAGGACCCACTCATGACGATCGCTCGTCTGGAGCGCGGGGGGTCCTTCGTGCGGGAAGGCGGCCAGTTCGTGGATGGCCGCCTCATCGTTGATCCGATAGACGAGCCGCACCGCACCGACGCCGTGGTCATCGCGGGTGTCGATCGTAATCGGGACCGTCGCGCCGGGTTTAACCTGGAGGTCGCGGCCTGGAGCGGAGAGGGTCACCGTGGGAGCCTGGTCCTTGTTGGGGACAATCGACCGCCAGAGAGGGTCGGCGTTTTCGTAGCCGTCGGTGTCGGTCAGCTTGATCTGGTAGCGCATCGGGGCGTTGACCCAGGGGGCGGGCGCCGGCTCGCTCGATGCTTTGACATCACGGCTCCCGATCAGGAACGAGGCGGCCCAGGCGCCTTCCGACTTTGCCAGCGCGAGAGTCGTCCCCTGTTCGGTGGTGAGCGACGCTTGCGTCAGCGGTTTCGTCGCCTTCAGGTTGATCCGCACGAGCGTCCCCGGCAGTCCCGCGACTTCGCCGTCGGAGTCGGGAACGCTCTGCGGCTTGCGGGCCGTGTAACTGGGTGGCGTATACGTGAGCGCCAGCGATTCGATTCTTGGCCGCTTGACGACCTCAACATGGAACGTCCGCGAGCGACCATCCCCGGCGACGACCTGGTAGTCGAACGACTCGCCCGGCTGGGCCACCGCGGCCGCGAATTGATCGGCGCTCTTGCCGTCGGACGTCATCGACAGCGACTGCCAGGGGCCATCACCCACGCGTCTCAGAAGCTGAGCCGCCTGTGGGACCACGCCCTCGACCTTCGCCTGGACGTTGATGGTCGCCCCCTCGGGCACACGCGTATCGCCGGGCTTGACGGATGCATCGACGACTCGCGTCGCCGTGAACGGCGGGATGTCGGCCACGGGGAGGAGTACGCGGGTCACGCCGTTGAGGAAGCGCGGTGTCAGCAAGGCCGCATAGAGCCCGACGACCAGCAGGGCGCCTCCCATCATCCAGGCTGCGCGCTGGGTGGGGCGAGGGTCGAGGCTGTCCGAAAAGTCGAGGTCGGCCGACGCATCCGCGGCGTCGTCGATGATCTTCTGGATCATCTGGGGCGACGCACCGGGCTGGGCCACGCGCCCGAGCTGCAACGCGTTGATGAGCCGGTTGCCCAGCTCGGGATGGTGACGCTCGACCAGCACGGCGAAGAAGTCGTCACGTCGATCTTCCAACCAGCGCTGCACGACCCAGCGCAGGGACGTGAGGACGAAAGTTCCCCAGAGCGCCGCCGCGAGGATCGACCGGCCGGTTGGGCTCGGCTGGAACAGGTTATCGACCGCCACAACCGCTGCGAGCACGCCGAGGATTCCGGCGCAGGCGACGAAGCAGCCTTCCATCACTTTTCGCGCGCGCCAGCGGCGACGCAGCTCGTCGATGGCGTCGATCAGCTTGGGGTAGGCTTGGGCGGAGCTCATGGCGGCCTCGCTTGCAAAGTAAAGATCAAGGCAAAACGTCGGCCACGGCGATCCGGCCGATCTCTCTGCCATCCAGGACCACAGGAACTTCCTGTCCCTCTTCATATTGGTGACCAACCCGATACGTTGGCCGCTTCACTGGCCCGGTCGGGTCGCCAAAGACCCAGATCTGTCGGGCGCGAAGATTCACGACCCAATAGATCGGAATTCGTTCCGCGGCATACGTCCGCCAGACCTCACCCATATCGATCGCGAGGCTGCTGTCCGCTACCTCGATGATCAATGCGACTTCCTGCGCGGTCGGCGTCTTCTGCGCGTGGTCGCGGTCAGCGCCTCGGATCACCGTGACGTCAGGCTCGGGCAAGCTATCGTCGGCGATGCGCATCGGGCGCTCCCGATCGACATACCATCCGGCTGGAACGATGGGCGTGAGACGATCGTAAAGACGCTTCACGCCGAACGCATGCGGATCGCCTTTAGTCATAGACTCGACGAGCTGTCCTTTCCAGAGATAGACTTTGGCGGTCCGGCCAAGGACGCCGCTCTCGGCCAAGCGGCGATACGACTCGATCGTAAACTTGAACGGATGATCAAGCGGAGACGCAGACGATTCCACCTGATCGTATGGTGTGATATCGTCCATGACGTCCGGAGAGATCGTTTTGGCGCTAGAAGGGTCGATCGTGGACATAGGCGGTTGTCTCCCGTTACTCGTTCTTGTCAGACGAGGTGGTTCCTGCGCCTCAAAAACCACTCCGCCGTGATGAACCCGAGGAACCCGAAGAACAGCACCGGCGAGTGCCACAGCTCCGCCCGCTCCACGCGCGGCACCCGGCGCTCCTTGCGAGGAACCTTGGCCGCGAGCTCGGCGGCATCCTCAACGTCAACATACACCCCGCCCGTCGATGCCGCCAACGATTGCAAAGCGGGACGGTTCGTGCCGGGATCGGCGAGTTCCAGATCCGCGCCGTGGACGAGGAACTCGGCCGTCTGGTTCGCGATCGTTTTCCCGCCGCCGGTCAAGGTCGCAGCCACTTCATAACGCCCCCCTACAGAGGGATAGAACGACCCCTGAAACAGATTCGGATCGGCCGACGAGGAGCGCAGCGGCACGGCGACCGAACGTCCCGACGAACCGGTCACCTCCAGACCAATCTCGGTGGCGGCGAGGTCCTCACCGGGCTTGGGCTGGCGGGTGACCTTGATGGAGACGGCCTTGCCAACGTCGTAATCCGGCCGGTCGGTGCTGACGACTAGCGGCGGGCGCTGATCGTCCAGGCTGCGGCCGGTAAGCCAGCGCAGGGTCTGGCTCCAGAAGCGAGCGTAGAGCGTATCGGATCGCCCCAGCACGCGGGCCATACGGCTCCAGCGCCAGGTGGTGTCGGCGGCCAGGACCATCGTGTGCCCCGCACCGAAGCGCTGGACAGCGACGATGACGGCTGGCTTTCCGCCCACCTGAAGGCTCGGATGGACTGCGAGCACGTCCGCCCCGGCCTTGGCCTCCTGGACCAGGCACGTGCCCGCCAAGGGAGGTGCGGCGGCCCACGCCGCGCCATCCTTGACACGGTCGCCGGTGATCTCGAACAGCGGGTGGCGCCGGCCTTCCTCGGTCAGTTGGAGGACGAAGGGCTCCTCGGTCTGATAGGGCTCAGCCGTCGCGAAGACGACCGGGAGCGCTTCGGCCAACGGGGTCGTGCGGAACCCATCAGGACCGAACGAGCGGTAGCCCCCCAGGACGAGCAAGGCATGGTTCTTCTCGTCGAGCCACTTCAAGAGCGCCTGGTATTCGGGCGAGCCAATGTACGACGCCTCCATGTCGCCGAGGATCACGATGTCGATGTTCTTCAGCCGGTCGGGCGTGATCAGGCCGTCGTCGGACCGGGCGTCGGGCTGCTCGGGGTTGGCACGGCGGACAACCGAGACGAGGCTGACGTCGGGGTCGTCTTCAAGGCGATTCTTGAGGAACTTGTACTCGAAGCGCAGGAAGCCTTCGAGATAAAGCACGCGGATCGGTTCGGAGTCGACGCGCAGGGGAAAGTGCGCGGCGTTGTTGGCCAGCAGGCGCTCGCCCGATGCGCCGGCAACGGTGGCGGTGAAGACAAACGTCCCGGCCTGGCTCGGCGTGAGGTTCAGGCTGACCGTCTGCTCGCTGTTCCCTGCGCCGAGGCTCACCTTCTGTGACGCGAAGTTATCGCGACCGCGCGTGAGGACGACCTCGGCCTCTGTCGCCGGTCCGCCGGTCTTCGCGAGGGTGACGTCGACCTTGATCTGGTTGTGAACCATCGCCCGGCTCGGCGCCCGGACGTTTCGCACGGCGAGGTCGAGTCCGCTCGCGTTCGGGTCCGCCTTGAAGCCGACGGCATGGATCGGGACGGGGGCGTCGGCCAGCTCGCGAAGGTCGGGCCGGCCGGTGTTGTCCATGCCGTCGCTGACGAGGACCACACCCGCGAGCGGCCGCGAACGGAGCCGGGCGATCGATTCCGAAACTGCACGTGCCAGGTCCGTGCGCTCGATCACCGGCTTGAGGGCCTGGCCGTTCGCGACGGGCTCTCCCGTGATATCGAAGACGTCGAGCGCCACCGGCGAGCCTCGACCGGCGTCCAGTGCATCGCGCAGGCGCTCCACCGCCCTTTCGGCCAGTGTGAAGCGGGTGGGTCCACTTGGATCGGCAAGTGACATCGACGCCGAGTTGTCGACGACGACGGCGAGCCGGCCGGGATCGACCAGGGCCGACTCGTGCGTCCAGGTCGGCTTCGCCTGGGCAAGCACCAGGGCGAGCAAGCCCGCCGCGCGGAGCACCATCAACCCCAGGCAAAGCCGGCGCTCGGCACGCTGGGCGATCTCATGATAGGTCCAGGCGAGAAACGCCGCGCCCGCGATGAGCAGAATAAGCCAGGCCCAGGGATGCGCCACACCTTCGAAACGCAAAAGGGCGAACAGGGGGCGAATGCCGGTCATCGCGTGCCTGCCTCCTGAAGTTGGGTACGAGCCGAGGCACTCGGGCGCGTGTAGTGCCGCAGACTGATGCGATTCGCGAACCACGGCTCCAACAGCGCGAGGATCAGGGCGAGCGCGAGCGCGACGTCCCAGAGCGGAAACCCGCGCCTGGCCGCAAGCGACACCTCGGACGCTTGACCGGGATCGTCCACGAACGTGACCAGCTCGCGACCGGGCAACAACGTTTTGAGCCCCGCCTCAACTCGGGCCGAGCGGTCCGCGACGCCCTGGACCTCGGGACGGTCGGCGAGGACATCATCGAGATAGGTCAGATCCGACTCATAGCTGTCGAGGTTCACCGCGAACGAGCGAGGGTGGTCCTTGTCATTGGGATCGAGCAGCGTGTAAACGCCCGCCTCGGCCGTGTCAGGAAAAACGAGCGGCTGCGCCGGATCGTTCGCGGCGACAGCGCGACCGAGCGTGCCATTCGGTTTCTTGATCGCCATAGGCGTGAGTCCTTCGGAAGCCGCAACCGGTATGGGGACAGACTGACCGGTCGTGAAGAACCCCGAGCGGCCCAGCGGCTCTTGCGCGAGGTCGCCGACGAGCCGGTGGATCCAGGGAAGAAACGCCGGGCGGACGGGGAAGTTCGTCCAGTCACGATCGCACGTGCTGGCGAACGCCATCACCCGTCCCTTGCCGAAGGGTTTCTCCAGGAGCAGCGGGGAACCCGTGCTGGCACGCATCAGAACGATTGCCTCGGCGGACGGCTCAACCCCCCACAGCGCTTTAAAACCGACGCTGCCGAGGCTGGCGAACTCAGGCTCGCGAAACGCGGAGATTACCTCATGAGCATCGTCGATTTCGCCGATCTTCGCGAAGTCGTCCGTGCCCGCCGGGTTCCCCTCGCGGCCGAGCAGGCGGCCCGGCATCAGGCCGCCATGCAGGCGCGTGGCCGCGGCGAGACTGGCGTTGTAGAAGGGGGCGTTGACCTGGTCGCCCAGGAAGACGAGCAGGCTCCCGCCACGGTCGACATAGCCCTCAATGGCTTCGAGCGCTGGTGGCGGCAGCGATTCGACGTTCGCCAGGACGATGAGCGAATACTTGCCGAAGTCCGACCCAGTGAGGGCCGACGGGCTGACCGCGTCGACCTGGATTGCGCTGGGATTGTCAGGGTTCGAAGTGAGGGCCAGTTTCAGGAAGAAGAGCTCGTCGAGTCGCGGAACCTGCGACGAGGCCCCATTCACCGCGAGCACCCGGACCGAGTCGAGTGCTTCGAGTGCGAAGTAGCGCCTGTTATCCTGCGCCAAGGTTGGGTCGGAAACCTCGACGTAGCCGGTGTGCCAGCCTCCGGTCGCGAACGTGTGGTCGAAGCGCGGCACGGACCAGCGGCCGTTGTTGAGGACCTGCACCGGACGCTCGGCAACTGGCTTACCGTCAACGACGAGCTTCACCGTGCTGGCCGTCGCACGATCACCCTGGATCACCAGGTGCGGACGGATCGAGAATGGCACGCCCGCCATCGGCCGAGGAGCCGCGTACTGCACGGCCGTGACGGCGAGGTTCCCAACCTTCTTGGGTCGCGCTTGTACGAAGAAGAAAAGCACATCGCCTCGAGTCGCGTCGGCTGTCGCCTCGTCGGCGAGCTGCCAGCCGCTGTCCTGGAGGTCACTGAGAACGTAGACCTCTTTGCTCGTGGCCCCGCTCGACCTCGCAATCGTTTCGGCCCGCGCGACCGCACCCGAGAGATCGGTGCCAAGCGTGCCGACGCGGACCGCGTCGATGACCTGGAGCACATCGCCAAGCGCGGGCGTCGGTTGCGGGAAGAGCACTTCCGGCCCCCCTGCCCTCCGCCCGGCCAATACGACCGAAGCCGTATCGCCGGGCCGCAAGCCCTCAATCAACGAACGCGCCGCGGCCCGTTCGCGTTCGAACAGGGTCGTGCCATCGTCTGCGTACCCCATGCTGGCCGAATCGTCGAGCACCAGTACGACCGATCGCGCACCACCTCCGAGCAGCGCGGGCCCTTTGGGCATGAGCAGCGGCCGGGCCATCGCCATGGCGAGCACTGCGCAGAGCGCCATCCGGCAGAGCAACAGCAGGAGTTCCTTCAGCCGGCTCATGCGGTATGACCGCAGGAACTGATCGGTGAAGAAGCGGGTGGTCGAGAACTTCATCGTCTTCGTTCGTCGCGATCGGCTGAGGTGAATGATCAGCGGGATCGCCGCGGAGAGGAGGCCGACGAGGAACAGGGGGCTGAGGAAGGTCAGCATGGGGAGTTCCTCGGTGCCGGATATCGGGAGCGGAAGGTTTGAGAGAGCCCGTCAACCCCCGTGCCAACGTGGGAACATATTACTCCCCCCCTTGGGAAGGGGGGGTCGGGGGGGCGGGGGATAAGCAGACGCCTTCGGCTGGCCGCATGTCGCTCAACCGCTATGCGCCGACGGTCGATTCGTCGCTGAATGGCGCGCAACGGGCGGCCACTCACCACCCCCCCAACCTCCCCTTCCCAAGGGGGGGAGTTAAGAGGCTTTCGTCGCTTGCGGAGGGCGCAGCGCGATGTGATACGGTGTCCGATCCGAACGTTAAACGCTCTAAGCATTCATACCCTGCCTTCGGGCCAGATAGGTCCCGAGGAACGCATCAAACCGTTGGTTGGTTTCCGCAAGTGCATAGTCGATCCGCGCCGCGCGGCAGCCGCTACGGATGGTTTCGAGGAACCTGGCCAGTTCCTCGAGGTACGACTTGCGAAAAGCGCGCGGGTCGCTAATCACCTCCCGGCGCGTTTCCATGTCCTCGATCTTGGTAACGTCGTCGAACGGGAACGTCAGCTCATGCGGGTCGAGCGTGTGGAAGACGATGACGTCGTGCTTCTTGTGCCTGAAGTGTTTCAGGGCCCCGATCAGGGCGTCGGGATCATCGAACAGATCGGAGATCACGACGACCAAAGACCGGCGCTTGAGGTTCTCGGCCAGGTGGTGGAACGTCGCTGCCAGGCCCGACTCGCCGCCGGACTTCGTCCGCTCCAGTGTCTCCAATACGTTCCGCAAGTGCCCGGGACCCTGACGGGCCGCGAGGTTGTCGCGGACGGCCGTGTCAAACGTTGTCAGTCCCACCGCATCGTGCTGAGCAGTCGTGAGGTAGGCAAGACTCGCCGCAAGGAATGAGCCGTACTCTAACTTGGTGAGCGCCGAGCCCGACTTGTAGTCCATCGACGCCGACTTGTCGAGCACCAGGCAACAGCGGAGGCTCGTCTCTTCCTCGTACTGCTTGACGTACAGTTTGTCGCGCCGGCCGAAGACACGCCAGTCGATGTGGCGCGGGTCGATGCCGGGCGAATACTCGCGGTGCTCGGCGAACTCGACCGAGAAGCCACGGTGCGGGCTCTTATGCATGCCCGAGAACGACCCCTCGACCACCAGGCGCGCGGCCAGCGAGAGGTTCTTCAGGCGGCTGAGGGCCTCGGGGTCGAGGTACGTGTGGGGCGAAGCGGGCATGGGATGAAGTCTCGGCGGTTAGCCCTCTCGGGCTTCGTATTCGTCCTCGCGGCGTTTCTCTTCGAGGCATTCGACGTAGTCGGACCGTACGGACGGATGAAGCTGCTCCGCGAACGACTCATCCAGGTTGTGAACGCGGATCAGGAAAACCACATCGCCGAAGTCGTAGTAGCGCCTGGCGGCGAGCTTGAGCTGGATGAGTTGCGGCAAGTTCACCACGCGAATCTTCTTGATCATCTGACCAACATCGGCCGGGTCCGGGAACGCAAACGGCCCCGGCCCTCCCCGCCCGGGATAATTGCCCGTGAGCAGGACATCTACGCCCACACCGTTCTTTCGGTCCACAAACCGCCTGGGTCGGTTAGGCACCTGATCGAAGGCACCCGGGGCGAGTTCATCACGGAACCTCGAGAGTCCCTCCGGCGTGAGGAGGATGTCGACATCTTTGGTCGTTCTTTCCGCACCATGAGCATTGACGGCCATCGCCCCCATGAGCGCGTACGAGATTCCGGCCTTGTCCAGCTCCTTCGCGACGCGCTGCATCGTCTGATGGACTTTGTCGCGTTTTTGGAAGAACATGTCGATTTCTTTGAGCCTGGCGATGAAGTCGACCGGCTCAGCGACGGTCGGCCTGGTCATGGTCATGGCCTCCTCACGAGTAGTCTTCCGGCCTCGGCTCGGGAACCTGCTTGAGCAGTTCGCCGACGATCTTGTCGGGCGTCATCCCCTCGGCCTCGCCGTGGAAGTTGACGATGACCCGGTGTCGCAACACGAGCGGAGCGACTGCACGCACATGAGCGCAGGTGACGTTGTACTCGCCCGCGATCGCCGCGCGGGCTTTGGCTCCGAGCACGAGGTTCTGCGTGGCCCGAGTGCCCGCGCCCCAGTGGACGAACTCACGCGTGACGGCAGGCGCAATCTCGTCGTCCGGGCGCGTCGAACGCGCGAGGTTGACGGCATAGAGCGCAACATGATCGCTCACAGGCAGCTTGCGCACGATCTGCTGGAGCGCCGTGATTTCGGGTCCGGTCAACACCTTGGCCACCTCGACCTCGACGTCCGAAGTCGTGTTCTTGGCGATCTCGAGCTCCTCTTCGGGCTTCGGGTAGCCGATCCGGATGTCGAACATGAAGCGGTCGAGCTGCGCCTCAGGGAGCGGGTACGTCCCTTCTTGCTCGATCGGGTTCTGGGTGGCGAGCACGAAGAACGGCCGCGGCAGCTCGTACGTGCGACCGGCCACGGTGACCTGCAGCTCCTGCATTGCCTGCAACAGTGCGGCCTGCGTCTTGGGCGGCGTGCGGTTGATCTCATCGGCAAGCAGGATATTCGCGAACACCGGCCCTTCAACGAACCGGAACCGCCGCCCGCCGCTCTCGCGGTCCTCTTCGATGATTTCCGTGCCGGTGATGTCCGACGGCATGAGGTCAGGTGTGAACTGGACGCGGTTGAATCCCAGGTCGATCGCCCGCGCGATCGTGCGGACCATCAACGTCTTGGCCAGGCCGGGCACGCCGATCATGAGGCAGTGACCGCGGGCGAAGAGGGCGGTGAGCAGGTCATCGACGATCGACTCCTGCCCGATGATCACCTTGGCGATCTCCTGCTTGAGCCGGGCACGTGCCTCGCCCAAACGTGCGATCGCCTCCAGGTCGCCCGCCGTCGCGGCCGGCGCCGCCTTGAGCGGATTAGTCTTCAGCGGGTTCGGTTTGCCGAGGGCCGTCATCGCGCGTCTCCTGGGTGCGGTTCGAGGAGTTTCTCTGCTGTTAGTCGTCGGCACAATGTTCGAACTTCGTCGGCCAAACATCGGACAGTGAGATTTCGAATCCTGGGAAGAACGATGGGCGAAAGACGGCGTCTTCGCCTTGAACGGTCTCTATTCGCTCGTACGTGCTCAAGCTGTCCTCATGGCGTTTCAAGCGGTACGTTTCGATACGGCGGCTCGGAAAGTTGACAAGCCAGACTTCGTCGACGCCAAGCCGCGCATAGTCGCCGATCTTCTCCGCCAGTTCGTCCGGCGCATCCACGGGCGACAGAAGTTCAATCACGAGCGGCGGCGCACCTTTGAACAGGTTCTTGCCGACGAGATGCATCAGTGCGTTCGGGATAAAGAAAAGATCCGGGACACGCCCCTCGATCGAAGAGACTTTGATCTTCGCATGGCCTCCCAACAACAGCCCCAGATTCTGTTGCCTGATGTGAGAAAATAATGGTCCCATCAAAGCCGTGTAAAGAACCGCGTGCCAGAATGGATCATCCTTTCGTTCCTTGAGACGCCCGTTGACGAGTTCGAAGTGAGGCGGCCCTTCAAGCTCCCCCCATTCGGAAACACCGATCGGGCCACCTGTCGTTTGCCGGATCGCTCCCCAGGCAAGAATGTCCAGGATTCGTAGCTTCGACAGCTCACTCACCCCGGTGATGTCAGGGTCGCTCGTGACCCACTCAGCGATCTTGTCCAGATTTCCGCCGTTTGCTCCGTAATTCACAAGCTCACGCAACCGCGTAAAGGCAAGCCGCAAAACCGGAGCGATACCATCTTCGCGGAGCCAAGGGACGTCTACCGCCTGCCGGACGTACGCATCAAGGATAGGGACAAGCCGCGGTCTTTTCTGATAGAGCAGTTTGCATGCATTCGCGACTTGAATACCCGGGTATTCGTAGAGCACCTCCAATGCTTCAACGATTGCATCGTCGTAAATATCTGTTTCGAAGAGATCGGCGTCAGTGGGAATGCGCGCCAGTTCAGGCAGGTTGCAGTCAATTAGGCTTTTAACGCCCTCGTAGCTCCAGCCCCGAGCACGGATCAGGGAGGCGTTGGCGAAGTTTCGGCGAGTCAGACAGTTCGGGTAGGCTCGGTTTTCCTCGGAATGGACGAAACGCTCGTACTTGGCGCCGTCGTACATCTCGCGAAAGTACCAACGAATCATCTCGGTTCCATTGACTCGCCGGACCTCATAACAAGACTGATCGAGCTGGTCGGAATAGCGCAGCGATTTTATGACCCGAGGGAAGATTAATTCGTAACCGGAGAAGCTCATCAAAGCATCGGGTGTTGACACGATCACGGCTTCCTCGGGAGCCCATTGAACCAGATCCAGTGGAGCGGTTGAGGACGTCTCATTCGCCCTCAACCTTCCAGCTCTACCGAAAGACTCATCGTCAGTTCTGCAACGCATACGCCACGATGTTCACCGCGAGGCGCTTGCACGTCTCCGCGTCGTAACCGTTGCCGAACGGGTCGCTGACCTGCTTGAGCTGGGTCACAGCATCGTTCTTCGAATAAACCAGCACGAGCCGATCCTTGATGGAGATCCCCTCCAGCTCGACCGGCCGCGAGGCGCCGTTCACCCGGTCGTGGGCCTCGTTGACGCGGAAGAACGCGTGGTTCAGCGGGTGCTCGGCGGGGACCGCCGCGAGCTTCTGGTCGGGGAAAAGACGGCCCGCGAGTGCCCGCACGTGCTGATCAAACGCGCTGCGGCCGCAACAGTTGTTGATGAACAGGAAGCCTCCGGATTGCAGGTGTCGCCGCAGAGCGGTTACCTCATCGTCGGTCAACTTCGGGTCGCGGTGGCCCGTCATGTACACAAACGGGTACGGGGCGAGCTGGGCCTCCGTCGCGTCGACAAACTTGAGGTCGAACCCGACCGCAAGGCTGGAGTCAACCGCAACGTGCCGCAGCCACTGGTAGACGCTGTTGGGATCGGGATCCCAATCGCCCTGGTGCTTGAGCTGTGCGAGGCTGAACTGCTGGCGAGGCCGGGTCACGGGGGCCAGGACTTCGCGTGTGATCGACTGAACCTCGCCAAGCTGCTTCTCGCCCGCAACGTAGCTGACGATGTTGATGCCCAGGCGGATCGCGTCGCCGGGGATCGCCCGCGAGCCATGCTCGTGGGTGTGCTCGTCCCAGCCACACGAGAGGTCCCACGGGCTTAACAGCACGGCCGTGCGACACCCAATGGTAAGGCCGAGCAACTGAGGCGGGCCTTGCGTTTCCTTCTTCACGCCCTCGTCGTAGGCCAGGTAGTGGACGTTGTTGTACGGGTAAAAGGCGCGGTAGATTGGGTGATCGACTTCGAGCAGGTCAAACGCACGCTGAGGAAACATGGCCAGCACTTCCTTGCGGAAGGACCCGATGAACTCGGGCCGGCCGCAGCAAGCGTCACCCAGGAGCGTGCCGCCGTCGAGCACGTATTGCGAAATGGCCAGGCGTTGATCAGGAGTGAACTCGAACGCGTCGTGCCCACTGACATAGAGGATGGGGATCTTTGAAGTCTTGCCCGCCTTGTGAAGCGCAACCAGTTCGTTGACGTTCCACGTCTTCCAGCCGTACCACAAACCCAGCTCGTACCGGCAGTGGCGCATCAGGTTGTCGACGTCGCCGGGATCGGTGTTCCAGTCCTGGCTCGTACCGTATTCGAGCTTGGCGATCATAATCGGCGGCGCGGGCTCGGCTTTTGGCTCACTCCGGCGCAAAGGAGTCACCGGAAGCGGCAGCGGGGGCATCCCCTCAGCCGAGGTCTGGCGCTCGGGGTTCTTGCGAGGGGGCGGACCGCACGTCCCCAACTTGCGGGGGGCTTGACCGTTCGCCAAGGTGCACGCGGCGAGCAACGCCAACAGACCGCCTGCTCGGACCCAACCGGGGAACCGTGTCATCGCGAGTCCTCCTTTGTCGCTGGCTTGTCGTTCGGTAACTGTGCGGCGCGAAACCGTATGCCTGACTGCGCGTTGGGACGTTTGATCAAACCCAGATCCATCGTCGCATCCTGGGCAGGAGCGAGTCCACCCAGAGAGGCATCAAAAGTGATCGATTTCTTCTGATATTCGGCATTCGGGATCCGCTGGCGATAAAGGACCAGGAACAACTCGTCCTGGACCTTCACCCACGTCTCCTCGGGCCGCTCGAACCGCCAAAGCTCGCAGCGCCAGACGACCTCGCCCGGCTTCGAGTTGACGAACGGCCGCGTGCGCAGCTTGTTGACGAGCACAGCCGCGTGCTGGATGTTGCCCGAGACCGCGAGGATGTCGACCTCATCCTCGAACTTGTTGAGATGCTTGACCTGCCCCTTGATCGTGTCGACGTCCTCGGGCGCAAGCGGCTGCTCTTCCTCGTAATCCGAACGGGGGACCTTGAAGTTCACGCCCTCGAGCCGGGCTCCGTCCTTGTAATCGACCAGGACGTCGAACGTCCCCGCCGCAGGCAAACCGCCAATCACAAACCGGCCGGCCGGCTCGATCGTCGCGGAGTACTTCTTATCGGTCGCGCGGTCGATCGCCGCAATCGCAGCCACTTCTCCGGGCGCCTCGACGCGGCCGGTGATCGATCCGGGACCACCGTCCGCCCACGCCAGTGACGAGGCCACAGC
Organism: Singulisphaera sp.; assembly: GCA_027451445.1. GTDB lineage: Bacteria > Planctomycetota > Planctomycetia > Isosphaerales > Isosphaeraceae > DAIDJG01. Next base: position 14,945 of record DAIDJG010000362.1, on the reverse strand, counting down.
GAAAAGAAGGCCGATCATGTAACCCGGCATTCTCATGGAATAGGTCCCGATAAAGAGTTCTATCCGCAGATGTCGCAGATAGACGCAGATTAATCGAATTATTAAATTTTTGACTATTTAACTATTCCGATTCCTCGTATTTCATCTGCGTTCATCTGCGACATCTGCGGATAAAACTCTCCCTCATCTTTGATACGCTGGCAGAAAGTGCATGTAGATTTCCAGAATCAATGACGACATCGCCGTCCAGTAGATCTTGTTCGGTCCGACCACTCCTTCGTTGGCTTCCGCCGTTCCTGGCGGTACGTCCCAACTGCCGTCGCCGTTTTGCTTCGACAGAAGCAATTCGCGGATTTTGGGATGCCAGTCGTTCCAGTGCTGGCCGCCGGTTTGATAGCCGGCTTGCACCGCGTAGTAGTGGAAGTAGTAAAAGTACTGGACGCTGGTGTCCCACTTGATGGGATATTTCGCCAGCACTTCGAGGGCCTTCGGAATCGTCGGGTCGTCGAATTTGCCGAGCAGTTGGAGGGAGAGGATGCCCGCCGCGGTGGTCTGCGGACCCGGCCCGCCGCCGGCGGTGTAGGCGTAGCCGCCGCTGGCGTGGGAGCAGGTGCGCACGTAGCCGATCGCCTTCTCGATGACCGGGGCCGGGACGGGGATCTCGGCGTTATTCGCCGCGCGGAGGGCGACGATCTGCATCACCGTAACGCTCAGGTCCTGGTCGCCAGGATTCGGATTGTAGCGCCAGCCGCCCGAGGGAGATTGCGACTTGACGATCAGGTCAACGGCCTTGCGCAGCTTCTCTTCGAGCTCGGGGTCGGGGTCCATCCCATACATTTCGGCCAGCGCGAGCGTGGCAAGACCGTGCTCGTACATCGAGCTGAACGAGACGTAGCCCGTGTCGGTCTTGGCCGTCGATAGCAGGAACTTCTTGCCGCGCTCGACCACGTCACGATACGGCCCATGTCCCGGAGCGTGTCCACGCCCCAGGAACGACAGGATCGCCAGCGCATTCACCGCGTTGTTCTTGTGCCAGCTCCCGTCCGGAAGCTGCTTCGAGGCAAGGTAGGCCAGGCTGCGGTCGACCGACGCGGTCACGCGTTCGATGACCTTGATCTCGGTCAGCGGCTCAGGGGTCGACGCCTGCGGACCCTGCGCGCGGACTGGGAGCGCAACAAGGAACGCGACGAGCGATGCAGAGATCACGAGGCGACAGCGGTTTACGGTCGGATTGCGCATCGCATCGCTTCGCACCACCCCCTTCGCGACGTGTGGAACCTCATAACTCCCCCCCTTGGGAAGGGGGGGTGGGCAGTGGCCGTCCGATGGATGCACCTCAGCCACGAGCCACTTTTTTGCGCTTAACGGTTGACGGACATGGAACCAGCCGAATGCGTGCGCTGACTCCCCACCCCCCCTTCCCAAGGGGGGGAGTAATGCGCTTGGGCGCGTGACGATGGTGGAAATCGCTTTGGTACGCATAGGCTCATCCCGTTTCATGACAGTCCCGCCAGACGCCGGAGCGCCACGTCGAGCGAGTAGATGGAGATCAGGACAACGAGCGTGAGCCAGTTGTCCCAGAGGGTCGCCTCGCGGTGGATCTGGGTGAGCTTCGACTCGCCCTTGAGACCGGGGACCACTGACGCGAGGTCGTCGAGTTCGACGACCCGGCCGCCCGTCGCGCTGGCGAGGAGGTCGAGCGCGGGGCGGTTCACGTTCGGATGGCGCATCTCCTCAGGGGCCGCCATCACGCGAAGCTTGGCTTCGACCGCGGGTGTGCCGTCGCCGGGGTTGTAGCTCAGCAGGTAGTCGCCCATCGACTGCGGCGTGAACCGGCCGGTGTACCGGCCTTTGGTTGCCGGGTCGGCCGTCAGTTCGAGCGAACCCGGTGTGCCGACGCCGGAAAGTTGAATCGACAGCGTGCGTTCGGTGCGCGGGGTGCCATCGGTGCCGATGGCCATCAGCTCGATCTGGGCTTCTTCGCCCGGCTGGGCGCGGACGGGGCGGACTTCGATCCAGCTCTTCTGCGCTCCTTTGGTATCGCGGCGGGCGACAAACCGGACCCCTTGGCCCCAAAACTTGTAGAAGAAGCGGTCGCCGACGTTCTGCCGCCAGGTCCAGGTCGAGTCCGTGCCGACAAACAGCACCTTCCCCCGGCCGGCGTAGTGGTGGGCGATGAGTGGCAGTTTGCCGTAGCGTCCCTCGACGCTCGGGTTCCACGCCAGCACCGATGCCGCAGGCGCGGGGCGTTCGACCGCGGCGCACCAGTAATAGGGATGCATCTGCGACCACGCGTTCTGGTTCCGGCCCGGGTCGTCGTAGAGCCGCATCACCTCGTGGACCGACCCGTCCGGGCTCAGCTCCAGTTGGAACGGCTTGTACACGGGCGCATCGAGCCCGCCCGCGCTGGCTCGTAGCCGTACGGGGAGCAGCTCTCGCAAGCGCTCGTCCAGCCCCTGCGGCATGAACCGCGGCCCGGCCTCGACGATCAGGCCGACCCCCTTGTCGCGCACGGCGTCAGCCAGCATCGTCACGAACGCAGGTGTGAGCAACGCGGGAGACGCATCACCGAGGATGATCGTGTGATAATCCGCCAGCTCATCCACATTGGCGGGGAGGGCCTTGTCCTTCGCTTCGGCCGGCTGGCGGCGGAGCTCGCTCTCGAGCACCACGTCCGGCTGGTCCTTGTTCGTTCGGCCGCCGATCCCGTGATCGCGCCGCAACGCGTTCTTCAGGAACCGGAAATCCCAGCGCGGGAGGCCGTCGATGACCAGGACGCGAACCTTCTCCTCGCTCACGCGGACAAACGCCACATCCGTGTTGTTCGCCTTCAGGTGCTCTGGCTCCTCGGGCAAGGGAGGAATGGCCACGGTCAGATACTTGGCTCCGGGCTCCTTCGCTTCGAAGGTGAGGTCGATCTTTTGTTGCTCGGTATCGTGAAGCGTGAGGTCCTTTGTGGCGAGGACCTTGTCGCCGTCACGCAGTTCGACCTTGACGGGCCGGGCGTCGAACCCTTGTGACTCGACTGTGACGGCAATCCGCGCCGTGTCTCCGAGTGCGACGAGTCCCGAGGTGAAGACATCAACAATGGCCACGTCTTTGAGCCGCGTCGCGGTACCCGTCGGCACCGCGTACAAAGGCGCCCCAAGTCGAGCTGCGACACTGCCGGCCTCGGCCGGCGAGCGGCCACCGGTGTTCTGCCCATCAGAGAATAGGAACATCCCCGCGATGGGCCGACCGGCCGCATCGTCGAAGACACGGCCAAGCGCATCGCCGATCTGGGTCGACGAACCGCCGGGCGTCGGCGGCTCGGGAAAGACGGGATGGGCGGCGTCGACGCCGAGCGACTCCGGCTGACGCGAGAACGCGTAGTACCGCACGTCGAACTTCTCGGCCAACGGCTCCGTCAACGTCTTCACGCTCGCCTTCACGACGGTTTGCGCAAGCTTGGTCCGGCCCACCTGGTTGAGCGCCTTGCGCGTCTCGGGATCGGGCTGGCCCCCAATCCCCTGGCCGGGCGACGTCAGGTAACCCGCTGCCTGTGCGACCTTGACCGCCTCGGCATTGTCCTCAAACGGACCGGCCGGAAGCTGCATGCTTTGCGACTGGTCGAAGAGCAGCGCCACGATCGGCCGCTTGTCGATCTGGTAATCGACCTTCAAGTAGGGACCGGCCAATACGACGACGAGCAGCCCAACCACAGCGATCCGCGTGGCACTGAGAGCGGCTCGAAGCGCCCCCGGTATCCCGGCAAGGTTCTGGCGTTGCCGCTGAATGATAAACCAACCGACCGGCACCAACAGCGCCAGCCCGACCCACAACAGGCCCGGCCTCTGCACAGCCAGGACCGCCTGGTCAAGCCGCACGAGCAGTTCATCGCCGACGCCGATCGTTGTGAGAAACCACTTGATCATGAAAACCAATCCCTGCTATAAACAAACCATAGAATCAGAAGAGTCTATCCGCAGATGTCGCAGATGAACGCAGATTAAATTCAGTCTATTCTGCGATCGCGTGGAAACGACGATTGCTATCCATTGTATTTTTATCTTTATCTGCGTTCATCTGCGACATCTGCGGATAGAACGTCTTCGTCTTCCTGATCAAGGGCCGCCTTTAACCTTGGTGAGCCGTTTGAAATAATCGCGGATGAACGCCTTGTAGCCTTCCGGACCTTCCTCGCGCAGGCCTTGCAGCAGTTCCTCGCGGAGCTGGGGCTGCATTTTGAGGATGACCGTGCGCGTTTCGATATCGAGCTCGGCGAGCTGATCGCTTTCCGGCGAGCCGACCTTGTCGGTCGTGGGCAGTTCGTCCGGCCGGTTCGTGATTGCTGAGGTTGGCTGACCCGGCGGGTGGTTGCGGGCCTGGGTCCGGGCGTTGTTGAGCCGCTGGCTGCGCTGGGCCATTGCGAGCGCCTGTTGCAGGGCCGGGTTGTGCATCGCTTCGTTCAGAAGCTGGTCGGCGTGGGCCGCGTCGTGATCGTTGAGGGCCTGATGAAGCTGCTGGAGCATCGCGTCGAGTGAGTGCTCGTCGCTGGCGAGTGCCTGGCGCGCGGTGTCGAGCTCCGCGAGGCGCTCTTGCTGGTGAGCCGCAAGCTCCGCCCGATGCTCGTTGGCGTCGGGGGGATGGTCGCCGTGCTTCGCGGCGGCCTTGGGGGGAACGGGGCGAAGCTTGTCGGCGAACCGCGGATCGAGCTTGGGCTGCGGCCCGCCGAGCGCGGGCATGAAGAGAGGTTCTTCTTCATGCTCGCCGGCTTCGTCCTTGGTTTTGGCCTGATCGCCGTCCTTCTTGGCCGCAGCTTTGTCCTTGGCCGCATCGGGCTCGGCAGGGTCTTCCTCCTTGGGAGGGACCATCCGCTCATCGGCCTCCGGTCGGAAGGGCGCGTTGGGGAAGTCGGGATCGCCCCTCAACCGGCGCATGCGCTCCGCGTTGAGGAGCTGCCGTGCTTCATCGAGGGCCTGGTCTTCCTTCGGATCGAGTTCGCCCTGCCGCTTCTCGATATCCGGTAGGATCACATCGGGCGCCTTCGGCGTCGCCTGAGCAAGCTGTTCTTGCTGGCCTTCGAGCCGTTTCAACTCCTCGGCTCGCGCTTTGAGGAACTCCATGAGCTCCTGAAGCTCGCGCGCCGAGAGGTCAGCGTTCTGGCGGAGCATCTCGCGCCGCAGCGCCGCGATGGCCTCCCCCGCATCTTGCGGGAGTTCCTTGCGCGCCTTGGAGGCGGCATCGAGCTGGGCCTTGACGGCCTCGAGCTCTTGCTGGACTCGGTTCGCCTCGTGCTGCATTGCGGCGAGGTCAGGCGGAGGTTGCTTCGCGTCGGCCCCTTGCTTCATCTCGGCCGCAAGGTCCTGCAAGGGGTCGAGCGCGCGGGTCTGGAACGCTCGCGGCAGGGCCTGGAGCTGGTTGAGCATCTCGGACGGGAGCATCTTGAGGTTGGCCGCTTGCTCGGCCGCCTGCTTCAGGCCGGCCTCGACGTTCTGGCCGAGCTGCACGTTCTGCGCTTCCTGCCCGGCGAGCTGGGCCAGTTCCTTACGCAATTCTTCAAGCTGTTTCGCAGTCTCCGGGTCGAGCTTCGGCGCGTTGGCGGCCTCGGCCGGCTTGGGCGCTCCTTCAGGGGCCGGACGTTCCTCGGCCTTGGCGACGGCCTGGAGCTTCTCCTCCAGCGGCGCATACTTGGCGGTCATCGCCTTGACCGTCTCTTGCACCTTGGCCTGCTCGGCGATCAGCTTGACGAGATTCTCACGGAACGCGTCCTGGCTCTTGTCGTAGTTGTCGAGCTGCTTGTCGGCCGCGTTGTTGTCGGCGGCGATCCGGACCATGTATTCTTGCGTCTGGGCGCTTTGACCCTTGCGGTCCCGTGCTTCGACCCGGTAGCGGATGTGCTCGCCCGGCTTCAGGTCCATGCTCGGCAGGTCGAGCGTGGCGAGCACGTTCTCGCTGCGCTGGGGTTTGTCGTAATGCTTGACCGGCCGGCCGATGAACCCGCCGCTGTCCCCCTTCTGAACTGCGACGACGATATCTGCCAAGCCGAAATCGTCGAACGCCGCGATCGAGAGTGGCACCTTGGCCGGCGTGCTGAGCACGAGGTCGCTGCCCGGCCGTTCGAGTACGACCTGCGGCGGATTGTCCGGGATCGCCGTGGCCTTGCCGGGCTTCATCGGCTTGCTTGGATGTCCGAGCTCGTTCCGCAGCTCAACCCGGTACAGCGTCTCGCGCTCCAGGGGGAACCGGCCCGCCCACGCCCCCGAGCCGGCCGAAGCCAGCGGGAATGTGGAGGCGACGTACAGCTCGGGCCGCTCCTCGAACGCCGGCGGCAACACCCCCGCGCGGTGCCAGTAGCACCGGCCGCCGGTCTGTCCGAACGACATCCCGCGCACGCTTTTCCCGTCCATGCCCATGAGCTTCGCCGGCACCTCCAGCCGGACCCATTCCCCCGCTTTCGGCAGCGGACCCATGTGCTGCCGGCCCGGTGTGTTGGGCTTCACGTTATCGTTCGGCAGCTTGTCCGCGCCCCAGTACGCCCGGTGCTCCCAGCCCGCGCCATCGAACCACTTGACCGAGATCATCTCGGGCAGTTCGGTTGGCTTAAGATACACATAAGCGAACAAGACATCGTTACTTTGCACCGGGTAGGCCGGACCGCCGGTGAACTCATGCTGGTTGAAGTCCTTGGACGGGGGCTGCGTATGGGCAGGGCGAGCCAGTAAGCGGAGATCCCATTCCCACTGTCCTTTCGCACTCGCCCCTTCCGGCAAATGCTCCTGGTACCAGATGCTCTCGGGCCGGTCGCTCACTTCAACCTTCTTCGACCGCGTCCCCAGAACCTGGATCTCGCCTTCGGCCACGTTTCCCTCGGCCTGCGCAACGATTTCGACCGCGCTCCCCTCCGGCCCGGTCACATCGGCCACCTGCGGCGGCCCGACGCGAGGGTCGGGCATGCCCATGTACTCGGGATAGTGCAGGACCGTATGCAGGCCAACCAGAACCGGACGCTCGACCATCGTGATCCGCTTCTGAAGGCTCCACGTACCGCCCCCGCGCACCCGGTAACGGAACGAATGCTCGAAGCCGCTCAGCGTGAACGTCCAGCGCCCGGGCTCCACTTTCTGAAGGTCGTAGCGCAGGCCCTTCACGTCGGCCTCAGGCTGAATCTCCAGTTGGAGCCGCCCCGGATCGCCCTTGGTGACCACGGCCGTGAACGTGATGTCGTCCCCTTTGAGCACTTTCGCATCGCCCGGCTCGACGGTGTACAACACGCCCGAGGCCGGAGGGATATCGGCCAACGGCGAGAAGATCCGCGCAAACGCCGTCGGCATGCGATCCGAGAACAGACCAAACGCTACCACCAAGGCGACCACGCTCGCCCCCGCGAAAACCAACGCGCGCCGGAGCCGCCGGCCATCGACCACGACGCGAGGATGGAACCCCTTGATCCGCTCCAGCGCCTCGTGCACCAGCCGCTTGTGGAAGTCCGGCGAATACTTCTTCGACCCTTCCCCGTTATCGAGGTCAATGCAGCTCACAAGCCGGTTATGGATCCCGGGAATATGTCGCTCGATCCGCCGTGCCACCTGCGCAGGCCGTAGCCGCCGCAAGAGCGGGCGCAGCACACCATTAACAAACATCCAGAGCGCAGGCACCACAACCAGCACCAGGGCCACAACCCGCAAGCCCTCGACCAACGGCAATGCCAGGTCCAGCAACGCCAGCGCCACGAGGGTCCCAAGCCCCAGGCCCAGGGTCAGCCCCATCCCCGTCGCAACCCAGCTCGATCGAAGCAGGCGCACGGTCCGCCGAACCAACCGGCGAATCGGCGAAATGTCGGGACGTGTCTGGTGCTCGGCCATGACTCGGTCCTCGTGAGAGTTCCTATCCGCAGATGACGCAGATGAACGCAGATAAAAATTGAAAATTTCTTCCTTAATCTGCGTTCATCTGCGACATCTGCGGATGACAATCTGTTATTCGAGTTCACCGCTTGGAACCGCTGCCTGAAGTCGTTGTCTGAGTGTGCGGCGCATCTGCGTCTCGTCGTGGCTGCCGCCAAGGGTGGCGAGCATAAACTCAGCGCCGATGATCGCGAAGACCACGAAGATGAGTGGGCGCCAGATTTCGCGTTCTTCGCCGAAGGCGCCATGGATCTGCTGTTGTTCGGCCGAGGCGTTGACGAACGTCAGATCGGCGTGCGGGAGCCACTCGCGGATCTGGTCCTCTTTCACCGTTTCGAAGCGCGACTCCTCCGGCGCAACGTTCACGGCGAACGATGAGGACGCGAGCTGCGGTGGATTGGGCCGGCCTCCTTTGACCTCGACGGCGTAGTAGCCTTTCGCGTTCGTCTGGTCGAACTGGCCGAGGAGCCGCGAGGCCGATCGTTCAAACGTCAACGGGGTTGGCCGGCCGTGCGTGTCGTGGATCTTGCCCGAGACGGGCGCCCATGTCCCAGTGACGGCAATCTCCGCCGCACCGTCGGCGGGCACGGTCGACGGAACTTCCAGGTCAGCCGCGTGCGACGCGTAGCTGACCAGTCGCAGGACCAGGGGGACGAACTCGGGCTTGAGTGGCAGGTTCGTCCAGCGCGTTTCAGCCGGGAAGGCCGCGAGCACCACGACGCCGTCGCCGAGCCGGCTCTCAACCAGGGCGGGCGCTCCCGAGGCGAACTTGGCCAGGGGCCAGCTCGAGCCTCGGGGCTCGCCCAGCTTCAGGGGGAATCGTCGCGAGAAGTAGGCCGAGGTCAGGTAATGGGCGTCAGGGTCGTCGAAGACCGAGAGCGCAGGGTGGGCAAAGTCGATCGAGCCCAGCCGCTCGAACGTCGACCGCTGCTTGGGGTCACCCGCAGGTGGGGCCAACTCCGCGGCGGTGAGGGCCTCCTTCTGCGGGCCGGGGACAGGGAAGAACTGCTTGTTGTAGACGTCAGGGTTCACCTTGTCGCCGGGGAAGACGAGCAATCCACCTCCCGCGGCCACGAATTCGCGCAGCGCGGCGAACTTCGGGGCATCGAGGGCTCCACAGTTGGCCAGGATCACCACCGAGGTTTCTCGCAGGCTTTCCGCGTTCAGCTTATCCTCGGTGATCTCCTGGACATCGAGCGACCGCACAAACTCCGCGCTCGGTCCGAGCGTCGCGGCTTGGGCCGCCTTGGTCTTGGCGGCAGGTTGATCTTCGTCGCTCGCACTCAGGGCGGTGCGCAAGTAGAGCGCGCCGTTCTCGAAGGGGTCGGCGGCCGGATGACCGTTGACCAGCAGTACTTTAATCTGCCGGGCGACGGGGAGAGTGAACAGGAACGTGTCATCGTCCGGGAAACGGTCTGCACTGATCTCGAAGCGTCCCTGGATCGCCCCTGCGTCGGTCGGAACGTAGACGATCTCCTTGGCGGCGGTCTCGCCCGGCTTGAGCGTGAACGGAACGCGGGCGACTTCCTTCTCGTCGAGGAAGACGCCGACGGTCACCTCCGCCGTCTCGGTCCGCGACTGGTTCACGACACGCGGCCGAAGCCGCACTGGGAGGCCAAGAATCGCCAACTTCTGGCGAGGTGCATCACCAATGACACCCCGGTTCCCGACAGATTCGTCCGTGCCCACATTGACGACCGTCAGCTTCGTGCCCTGGGGCACAACGCGCTCCAGGCCGCCGTCCCGCACCTCGCGCCAGGTGCCCGACTGGCCGTCGGTGAACACATAGACGTTCGGCCGCACCTCATCCTGCTTCCTGGGACCGAAGATGTGCGCGAGGGCCGCGAACAGATTGGCGCGTGCAGGACCCGGCTCCAACCCCTCGATCTTTTCGTGGATCGTCTCAGCATCGGCCCCGAACCGGTTGAAGACCTCCGTCGGCCGGCCACCGACCCGGATCAAGGTCACCCGGTCGTCGCGCCCGAGGCTTTCGGCCACCGCCAGCGCGGCACTCTTCGCCCGGTCCATGCTCGACCGCCCGGCCGTCCGGGCATTCATGCTGGCCGAACTGTCCACCAAAAGCACAACCTCGCGCCCGGAACCGCCGCCGAACAGACGGTCCCAGTGCTTCACGACCGGCCGGCAGAAGACGACCACGAGCGCCAGCAAAAACAGGCTGCGCAAAAGTGCCAGGAGCGCCTCGAGAAACTTCATCCGCCGGCGCTGCTGGACGTAGCTATCGAACAGGAACCGATACGTGCTCAACTCCACCGTGCGCAGCCGATGCAACGTCAGCAAGTGGAGCAAGATCGGCACCACGGCCAACGCCGCAAGCGGAAACAGGGCCCAGTGAAGGAACGTCATGAAGCACTCCGAATCCAACAGAGTTTATCCGCAGATGTCGCAGATGAACGCAGATTAATAAAAATCAAGAAATCTTTAATAAAATTAATCTAATTTATTCCAATATTATTCTTGTTATTTCATCTGCGTTCATCTGCGACATCTGCGGATAAACCTCTTTCATCCCATTCGGGCTCGTTTTTCCAGGTAGGCTGCCAGGAACATGTCGTAAGGCTGTTTCGTGTTGACCAGGTTATAGCTGATCCCCCGTTCGAAACAGGCCGTTTTGATCGCATCCGTGAACGCGTTGATCCGCGCCAGGTAGCGGGTGCGGAGGCTCTTGGGGTTGGTCACGACCCGCCCTGCCCCTTCGAGATCTTTGAAGCGCGTAATCCGGTCGTACGGGAACGTCAATTCGGCGTCATCCATCACCTGGAACACGACCACCTCGTGGCGGTTGTGGCGGAAGTGCTGCAAGCCGTTGGCGATCTTTGCCTCGTCGTCGATCAGGTCACTGATGATGATCACCAGGCCTCGGCGCTTGATCCGTTCCGCGACGGTGTGGAGGATCGATCCAACGTCGGTATCACTCCCCGTCGGCGGTTGGTCGAGCAGGTCGAGGATCTGCCGGAATTGCGAAGGCCGGGCGCGAGGCGGCAACGAGGCGCGAACCTCGCGGTCAAAGAGTGTCAGACCGACGGCGTCTTTCTGTCGAAGCATCAGGTGAGCGAGAGCGGCGGCGAGGAAACTGCCGTACTCCAGCTTGCTCATCCCGTCGCTCTTGAACGTCATTGACGCCGAGCAGTCCAGCAAGATTGTCGCGCGGAGGTTCGTCTCGTCCTGGAACAGCTTGACGTGATATTTGTCGGACCTCGCGAGGATCTTCCAGTCGAGCGACCGGATGTCGTCTCCCGGCGTGTACGCGCGGTGGTCGAGATACTCAACCGAGAACCCATGATACGGACTGCGGTGCCGGCCGGTGAGAAATCCCTCCACGACCTGCCGCGCCACCAGCTCCATGTTGCCGATGCGCGCCAGGCCATCCGGATCAAAATAGCGGTTATTACCGTTCAAAGGGCAACTCCCACGGACCAGAGACGGACTAACCGCCTAAGCCATTACGAACGAATCGAAGAGGCTTATCCGCAGATGTCGCAGATTAACGCAGATAAAGTTGAATGTATTTAGACAGTATTCCGAGTTCCGGCGTGCTATGCTCTTTGTCGTTTTTCATCATCTGCGAACATCTGCGACATCTGCGGATCGATCTCTTGAATTTCGTATCTTACCGTTCCACCGGTTCCTTGATCGTCTCGAACAGTTTTTCCACGATGTGGTCGGAGAGGACGCCATCACTTTCCGCCCGGAAGCTGGTCGCCAGGCGGTGTCGGAGGACGGGCGTCGCAACGTAACGGATGTCGTCGGTCGACACATGGACCCGGCCGTCGAGCAGCGCGTTGGCCTTCGCTCCGAGGAGCATGGCCTGGCAGGCGCGGGGGCCTGCGCCCCAGGTGAGGTACTGGTTCACGAAGTCGGGCGCCTCGTCTGTGCCCGGTCGGGTGGCGCGGGCGAGCTTCACCGCGTACGACGACACCGAGCGGCCCACCAGGACCCGCCGCACCACCTTCTGGATCGCGATGATATCGTCGCGGCCGAGGATCGGTTCCAGCTCCGCCTGGTCGGTGGAGGTGGTCGTCTCGGCGATCATGAGCTCTTCTTCGTAGCTCGGGTAGTCGATCAGCACCTTGAACATGAACCGGTCGAGCTGCGCCTCGGGGAGCGGGTACGTCCCTTCCTGCTCGATGGGGTTCTGGGTGCCGAGAACGAGGAACGGCTTCTCGAGGGGATAGTCTTCACCCGCGACCGTGACCTTGTACTCCTGCATCGCTTGCAAGAGAGCGGCCTGGGTCTTGGGAGGGGTGCGGTTGATTTCGTCGCCGAGAATGATGTTGGCGAAAATCGGCCCCTTGAAGAACCTCATCTTGCGCCGCCCGGTCCCCTCCTCTTCTTCGAGCACTTCGTTGCCGGTGATGTCCGACGGCATGAGGTCGGGCGTGAACTGAATGCGTCCAAACTGGAGCGAGAGCAGCTTGGCGATGCTGGAAATCATCAACGTCTTCGCCAGCCCGGGGACGCCTTCGAGGATGCAGTGCCCTTGGCAGAACAGCGCAATCAGGATCTGCTTGAGCACTTCCTCCTGGCCCACGATCACCCGTGCGAGTTCCTTCGACATCCGGGCGTACGCGTCGGTCAGGGCCTCCGCTGCGCGGAGGTCGGACTGATCGAGGTGGTGTTCAACCCGAGCGGCCGTTGCCGTGCCCCCGCCGCCAACGCCGAGGGGATTGATCTTCTTCTGTTGCACAGACGCCTCGCTGGCTGAGTGACCCGATGGGGACGGACGATGACTCCGCTCACTCGTCTTGAAGGGGGAGACGGAGTACGTTCAACCACACGCTATCGCCAAACCGGGGACGCACCGCGACCACGACGCCGTTCCGGAGCGCTTCGCGGAAAACTCGGCGCAATCGTTCGGCTGACTAGAGATACGATTACTTTCCGGGAACCGTTGGAGGCTGTCAACGATTCAGGCATGGATTTTCGCTACGCCTCCAGAGGGGCTTTGGCGAGATGCTCGTCTAACGATCCGTTCTGAGACTCGGTATACTGACGAACAAGGACAGTCACCGGGCTGCGCCAGCGAGTCGTCGTTAAGGAGTCCATAGACCATGACAAAGATGACGCTCGATCCGTCGATGGTCGCAAAGCTCAAACAAGCCGAGGAACGCATTGAGCTTTGCGACGAATCGGGTCACACCTTGGGTTTCTTCACACCCTTGACGATCCAGTCATCGGACGACAAATCTGCAATTCCATTCACTGATGAGGAGCTCAAGCGATTTGCTCGTGAGCCGGGACGCTTTACGACGGAGGAAGTGCTCGCGCACTTGAGAGGGCTGGAACAGTCGTGAAGTTTACCATCCTCTGGACCCAAGTCACGCTCAACCAGCTTGCCGCAATCTGGATGCGAGCTGACGACCGTAATGCCGTAACGGACGCCGTCACGAACATTGACGAGCGGTTGAAGGAAGACACGGAAAACGAAGGTGAGGCTCGAGACGACTCCGAACGGATCCTTTTCGAAAGCCCTTTGGGAGTTCAGTTCGTTGTCGAGCCGGACGATGCCCGTGTAACCGTGACGGCGGTGTGGTCGATCAGCAAGCGCCGGCCACCGAGTTGAGTTCCAATACGACTTCACGAGACGAAGGTGGAACGTTATGGCCTCGCCCTTTCCGGGAATGGACCCGTACCTGGAAGGATCGCTCTGGAGTAGTGTCCACACGATGCTCTGCGCGGAGATCGCGAGGCAGCTCAATCCCAAACTTCGTCCCAAGTACGCTGCCTTGTCGACCCGACGGTTTGTGCTCGATTCTCTCGACGACGTCGAGATTACGAGGTCGAATATTTACCCGGACGTGGTGGTGGTCGAGTCCGAAGCTGGAGCTCCGAGGCGCGAAAGGGCGGAAGAGACAACCGCCACCCTGGAGCTGGCGACGGTGATCACGAGCACAGTTCCTGTAATCACGGTTGAAATCCGTGATGTTCGGAACCGTGACCTGATCACTGCAATCGAAGTGCTCTCGCCGGTCAACAAACGGGGCTCAGGGCGCGCTGAATATATCTGCAAGAGACAAGGGGTTCTTTCGAGCACGGCCCACCTGCTCGAGATCGACCTTCTCCGTGCCGGCCAACGCGTACCGATGCTCGAACCGTTACCCCCGGTCCCTTACTTCGTGCTTCTCCACCGCGTGGAGAAGGGACTTTTAATGGATGTGTGGCCGATTACTCTCCGTCAGCCATTGCCGATTGTCAACGTCCCGCTCTTACCCGGCGATGCCGACGTGCTTCTCGACCTTCAGCAGGCGCTGACGAACGTTTACGACGAAAGCAGTTTGGATCTCATGGTCAACTACGCGGAGCCTCCCGAGGTCCCCTTGTCTGCCGAGGACTCCGCATGGGCCGAAGAACGCCTTCGCGCGGCCGGGCTTCGCGACTGAGTCTTTCCTTCGCAGTTGTCGCGCGGAGGACTCGGCCCACATCGGACGAGGACGTGATTCCCGACCTATCCCCGCTCCCTTCCGAAGTCGGTGGTTGACTGGCTCTGCTCACCCCAGTCGAGCAATTCATTCGCAGACGAGAACGCACGCCCTTCTCGGTCTTGACAACTCCACCACAGTGCGGCCGAGAGCAGGTACGTCAACCTCGTGAACCGAGGATTCGGGAACAGACCGCCCATAAGTTGCACCCGGTCATGCTCGCGCGACCAGCGCACCGCTGTGGAAAGGACGTTGGCGTACGAGTCCGCCATCGGGTCGCAGGCAAGGTCATGGCCATTCACGCGCAGCGACTTCTTCCCTTCGAGGTAGGAGACGTCGATCTCAAATGGCCGACCATCTCCAATTCCGCGGATCACCCGGCGCTTCACCCAGGGCGCACCCCGTTTGAAGTCGGTGAGCCCTTCGACCGCAACCGTTCCGATCTCGACCCGATACCGGCAACGACCGTCGACGACATGCGCGTAGTCGGCGGGATTCGGCGGGTCGTAGGGATCGGCCTCCCCGAAAACGCGCACGCCCCCGTCCAAGGCGGCCGAAACGACCCCCGTGAGAGGGGCGGCCGATTCCGATGCACGCGAGTGAGGCGCATCCCCACCCCCCC